>JAQVWF010000017.1 GCA_028698615.1 Syntrophorhabdaceae bacterium | reverse complement strand
ACTTAGGATCCAGCGGGTTAAACCATAGGGGTTCAAGTCCCCTCTCTCGCATTATCCTTACCATCAATCGTTTACGTTATATATCCGGAAAGCTGTCTGGCTGCTGAAATATTATGGGTAAGCGTTTGGAGGTTATTGTTCGGTCTTTCTATCGATCAGACCCGCTTCTTCCATCGCCTTTTTGGCACACTCCGGACAGTAGCCGTGGGAGAACCGCGTGCCTGAGTGATGGCCGATATAGTCTTCCAGGTTTTGCCAAACACCCTGCTGATCACGGATCTTCTTGCATTCGGCACAGATGGGGAGGAAGGACTCGAGAACCTTAACCTCAGAAAGTGCCCGGCGCAGATCTTCTGCAGTGCTGTGCTCATGGTCAAGGGCGTGCCTTATTCTTGAAACAGACCACCCTATCGTCAAGAAGGAAAAGAAACGGATCATGGTGTTCCAGACTGCAATAATATGAGAGGCGGGTGTGTATCCCGTCAAGAAGTTCACTCCTAACCATACTAAAATACTGAGGACGGCTAAAGCCGCTGATGCCCCAAACCCAAGAAACCATGCACAGATCGATATGGGGGCAAAGTAGAACAACAGAAAATTTAGCTCATATCCAGTCAGCCAGTCGCCCCATCCGATGAGGAACACGCCTGCAGCCGCTGCTGTTGCCCATAGCCACACCGGCACATGTTTGTTCATCGCTTACCCTCCCTGGGTCAGGAATTATATTCCAAGCTCATTCCTTGATCCGCGCGAACCCCTGTAAAGTCTCAAGAACGAAACGTCGGGAACGTCAAAAGAAATATTCTGTTCAGAATGGTGGGAAGAAAATGGATTATATGGTGACATGATCCCTTTCATTTATTACCACCAGCAGCCATGGTGGTTCAAGGCAAAACGATCATGCTCTATTGCGGGAATCAACGGGCGGCGCGATATTCTACGTTTTATGTTCTCGGGACCCGGCGGGTTAAAACGCAGGGGGCCCTTCATCAGCATCAGCGTTGTTGACTTTCGCCTCAGATGAATGGCTCATCGATCTCTCGGGCTTCTCCGGCGTTTCTACAGGGAAATAGACATTAAAAGTCGTTCCCCTGTTCGGCTCGCTGGAAACGTTGATATATCCATTATGCTGCTTCACTATGCCGTAAACAATGGCAAGGCCAAGACCTGTTCCCTCCCCCGTTTTCTTCGTGGTATAGAAGGGCTCGAATATCTTGTCTTTTGCACCCTCATCCATGCCGGTGCCCGTGTCGGCAACGGTGATCAGGACATACTCCGCCGGGGCGCCGTATCCATGCAGCTCCTGGAATCTCTTGTCCAGGGTGACCTTTTTCGATTCAATGGTGATCTTCCCGCCTTGCGGCATGGCATCGCGGGCGTTTGCGATCAGATTCATCATGACCTGATCGATCTTGGATATATCCGCCAGGATCGTCTCATCCTGAGCGTCGAGCAACATCTCGAGCTGGATATTTTTCGGAAGCAGCGCGGCCAGAACGTATATGCCCTTCCTGATCACGGCATTGATCTGAACCGGTTGAAGCACGACGTCCTGTTTCCGGCTGAAGGCAAGGAGACTCCTGGTGAAGCTCGAGGCCTTTTCAATTGCATCGATGATCTGCGCCACACGGGCTTTCAGCGGATCGTCTCCCCGGATCTTCATCTTCAGAAAACCGGCATGGCCCAGCAGAACGGAAAGGATGTTGTTAAAGTCGTGGGCAATGCCGCCGGCCAGTTTTCCGATGGCTTCCATCTTTTCTGATTGGCGCATCCGCGCCTCAAGCTGCATCTTCTCTTTTTCCATCAGCTTTCGGGCGGTGATGTCCTCGCAGCTAATGAGGGTATCACCGCTGCTGAGCTGTACGGGGATAAAGTTGATCATCTTTTTCGAGCCGTCTTTACAGACCGCGGTAAACGTATAGGGTTTTCTCTCCCCGGCTTCGCCGGGCTTCAAGAATCTTCCCGCGCATTCGACCCAGGTGGAAATTACCCTGTGCCGATAGTCCCGATCGGGATATGCCTTTCGGAACCATGTCCTTCCATCCCGAAGATCTTCGATCTCATATCCGAATATTATTTTGAACTTGTTGTTGATATATTTGAGATTCCCCCGTTTATCGATGACCATCAGCCCAAATGGAGTGCTTTCTGTAAGGGCTGAAACTTTTTCGAGTTCATAATTGAGTCTTCCTGCGATACGTCTGCGGTTTGAAATATCGCGACAAAAAGCGACGATGCTATTTCCAGAATCGGTATTGATACGCGTGGAGTTGATCTCGACCGGCGTGACGCTGCCCTTCCTGTCCGTATGATCGATCTCGAGGTTCCGTGCAGAACCTTTCTCCAGGCATATCATCAGTTCTTGAGCGAGCCTGTCCCGATCGTGCGGCGCCGTCCATTCAAAGATGTTCTTTCCAAGGATGTCTCTGATACAGCGGTGGCCTGCAAGGCTGACATATGTAACGTTGGCGTCCACGACGGCGGCCCTGGCATTGAGGACCACAAAACCGATATCCGTTGACTCGATCAATGCTTGATATATCTCTTCCCTTTGCTTGATGGTCTCTTTATGCTCTTTTCGTTCCGTATCTTCTGCAAAGGTCATGGAACAGGCTCCCTCAGGGCGAACTGTGCCCGATTTGATGCTTTTTCATTTGAAATAGTCTGGATATGTCTTTCTTGCGCATTCCGGACAAAGGGCATGACTGAATTCTGCTTCCGAATGCCGTCTTATGTAATCTTCCAATTGTTCCCAACGACCCGTGTCATTGCGGATCTTCTTGCAGTGACTGCATATGGGAAGCAGTCCGCTCAATGTCTTGACCCTGAATAAGGCTTCTTTGAGTTCGACAATAAGTTCTTCCCGTTCCTCTTCCATGCGCTTCCGTTCGGTAATATCCCGGGCGATACCCTGCGAGTACAGAAAGCGTTTCCCCGGGTTTGATATGTCGGCATCGGGAACATCCCATTTCCCCTTGGAAGAAAGCTCAACGGTGACCTCGGCAAGAGAGTAGTTCTGGACGATTCTGTTCTTTTTAACAAGGCGCAGTTCCATTTTTCGGGTGGATCTATCGCCCACACGTCTTTCCACAAAGTGAGCCGGTGCTTGCCCTCGGTCATCAGGATGGACTATATCTTCGAACAACCTTCCCGTAAGCTCGTCCGGATCATAGCCGAGTTGTCTTACGGCGTTGGAAATGAACACTATCCGTCCTTCCTTGTCCAGGCGATAAATGATGTCGGGACTCAGGTCGACAAAAGAGCGGTAGTGTTCTTCACTCAAGCGAAACGTTCCCCCGACATGTTTGGTCTATGGCTTTCCTACGAAAGCAACACGTAATTGTATGCAAAAAGCAAACACAATGCTATAGCAAATAACTTGCTACGGAATACATATGAATTATTAGTATTGTGCAGACGCGAAAATTGTTCATGCAATTATGGGGGGGCCTCATTAAGTAAAACATGATATCGTTCGACCATTATTCCATAGCCCCGATGTCCAAGACGCATCATGACCAGGCGCAGGAATGGAGGGACGTGCACAGATTATGTGTAATATCAATGAAAACCGAAGGTCAGGGGAAGAGCTTCTCGAAAGGGAACGCAGATTTCGTGCGATATTTGACCTCACGTTTCAGTTCATGGCCCTGTTGACGCCTGGCGGCGACGTATTGGAGGTGAACAGGGCCGCATTGCTGTTCGTCGGGGCTCAGGAAAAGGATGTCATTGGACGCAAGTTCTGGATGACGCCATGGTGGTCTCATTCCAGGAAACTGATGAATATGCTGCGGAATGCCGTAAAGGAATCCGCAGACCAAAGACTCCAGCGTTTCGAGGCCACTCACCGCTCTTCGGACGGCGCCCTTCATTATTTCGATTTTTCCTTAAAACCCGTATTGGGCAAGGAGGGCAAGGCAGTTTTTCTGATTGCCGAAGGCCGTGATATAACAGAGCGGAGAAATGCTGAAACGCTGTTGAGGGAATCGGAAGAGCGTTACCGGATCGCTATTGAGAAATCGAATGACGGTGTTGCCCTGACAAAGGGCAGTCTGCATTTCTATGTGAATGAGAAATTCCTTAAGATGTTCGGATACGAAAATATCGGGGAGATCGTGGGACAGCCGATCACTATCACGGTGCACCCCGACGATCAAGAAATGGTGACCACCTACAGCAAAGGGGGGCGCAAGAAGCCCATCACGATACGAGTTCAAGGGTATCCGCAAAGATGGAACGGTTATATATATTGAGGTATCTGTTTCTGCCATAAAGTACTTTGGGGATTTCGCGCTGCTGTCGTACCTGAGAGACATAACAAATCGCAAACTGGCAGAGGAAGCATTGAAGAGGAGAGAGGAAGAACTTCGCTTCAAATCTCAGCATCTTGAGGAAGCAAATATAGCTTTGAAAGCGCTGGCCAGGCACATTGAAGAGAACAAACAGGAACTTGAGGATAACATTGTCCTCAACGTCAAAACACTGGTCTTCCCCTACATTAACAAAATGCAAAAAATGAATCTCAATATCAGACAAAAAATGTTCATGGAGATCATTGAAAACAACCTGAACAACATCATTTCACCGTTCTTGAAGAATATCAGTCATTTTGGGTTTACGCCCACGGAAATGCATATTGCGAGCCTGATCAAGGACGGCAGGAAAACAAAAGAGATTGCCGAATCACTTCACATATCCCGTCGGGCCGTTGAGGTTCACAGGTATAACATTAGAAAAAAACTGAACCTGAACAACAACAGGCGCAACCTGTGTGCTTTTTTGCTTTCCCTTGACCATTGGTCGTGATCGAGGCGGTTGAAGGCGGCAACATAATCGTCTTTCGCTTTACAATTTCAGGCACCGCTGGTACAATCGGAAAAATTCGGAAGGAGGTACGCCATGCGGTGCGGGAACTGCGGTAACGAGAATCCGGAGGGATCACATTTTTGCATAAAATGCGGAAAAGAACTGGGCGCAGCGGAACCCGGCATAGTGACCTGCCCCCATTGCGGCGTCCAGATAGCATCCGGGGCGCTCTTCTGCTCCGCATGCGGGAAATCCATAGGGGCCCCCTACGGGGATGTAAGCCAGGGCAGGACCTTTGACTCTCCCCTTCCCGAGCCCGACACAGGCTCCTTTTCATCGAACATCGCCCTCGACATCATCCTGTCCGTCATCACATGCGGCATCTACTGGTTCTTCTGGCAGGCCCGGCAGATGCGCGCCATCAATTACCTTCTCGGACAACAGCGGTATAATTTCTGGCTCTGGTTCCTTCTGACCATCGTGACCTGCAGCCTCTTTAACATTTACTACGAGTATTACATGGCCCAGGGTATCGTAGAAGCCCAGGACAAACGGGGCTTCCCACAATCCAGGGACCTGCCCGTCCTCAGTCTCATCCTCGCGATAATCGGCCTCAACATCGTCACCGACGCCATCCAGCAGAATGCCATAAACAAGATCTTCGGCAAATAGGATGGAGCATTATCTCATCCCCAGGAAAGCGGCCCTCGCCCTTATCGCCCTTCTCCTGGCGTTTGTCTTCGTTAACACGACGGGGATCGTCTCCGCCGAGAAACTCGTCGGCACCCTCCCCGTCTTCTGTCCCTTCGAGGCGCTCACGGGCATCCCCTGCCCCGGCTGCGGCATGACCCGCGCCATGCTCAGCCTTATCGCGGGCAACCCCGGAGACGCCGCCGCTTATAATCCTTTTTGCTTCTTCCTTCTCTTCGTGGTCATCGTAAGCATTATCCCCGCCCGCTGGCTTAAGAAGGCCCCCCCGGGCGTCGGACGTGTTCTGCCCCATCTTTATATCGTCGCTCTGGTCCTCGTCATCAGCTTCTGGGTGTTTGACCGCCTGCTGCCGAATCTGAAATGACGGGAGTGACCGGTGACCAGGAAAGCCGACAATAACCAAACAATGATACAGCTGCTGGTTCTTCTTTGGTCATTGGTTATTCGTTTGTCACTCACTTCGGTGCGATTTCCGGGAGGTATTCTTTGCGGATCTTGGCGAGGCTTCTGAAGATGTTCTTCTTTACGTTGCGGTTGTGCTGCCTGAGGTCGGCGACGATGCCTTTGACGAGGCTCCGCTTCGAGGTGTCCCCGCGGGGACATGACGAGGCGATGACGGGGAGGTCCAGGATCCTGGCGAGGCGGGTGAGTTCCTTCTCTTCGACATAGGCCAGGGGGCGAATGATGGCCAGTTCCCCGTCGAACATCTCCTGATAGGGCATCATGGTTCCGATCTCGCCCTGGAAAAAAAGATTGAGCAGCATCGTTTCTATGATGTCGTCCATGTGATGGGCGAAGGCGATCTTGTTCGCGCCGATGTCACCCGCGAGATCGAAGATGGCCTTGCGCCGGTTCCAGCTGCACCAGAAACAGTCGAAATCCTCCTCTTGCCCCTTCCATGCCTCGGGAGGCCGTGCGATGATGTAGGAAAGACCCTCCTTTTCGAAGTAGTCGGCGAGTATGTCCGTATTGACCCAGGGAAAACCCATGTCCACATGGCAGGCGATGAGTTCGTAATTGATGGGGACGAATTTCAGGCGCTCCTGCATTATCTTGAGAAGACACAGACTGTCCTTGCCGCCCGAGACGGCAAGGATGACCTTGTCGCCGTCGTTGAGCATCTTGTAGTCCCAGATGGCCTTGCCGGTCTTTTTCGTGGTGAAGTAGAAGGGACCGCGGATATTCATGCCAGTGATTCGGCGAGCGCCTTCGTCCTGTCTATGTATTCCTGTTTGACGCCCCCTTGCGGCTGGCAGCCGGGTACGTCGACCTGTCCCGCGTAGGTCACCTTGAGGAGGTCGAAGGTCTTCCGGAAAATATCGATCGCAGGTCGGCAGGAATCCATATCCTCGTCGCCGAATGTCGTCAGGGTAACGGCTTTCTTCCCTTCTATGCGGGAGCCAAAGTTCTCGTCCATGAAAGCCATGGACCGGTCCATGACGAGCTTCAACTGTCCTGAGGGGCCGAACCAGTATATCGGGGTCGCGTAAACAATGAGATCCGACTCCATGATATACTTGCGGACATCCCTCATGTCGTCATTGATCTTGCAGACGCCGCCGGGAAGACAAGCATAACAACCCTGGCAGGGCCGGATATTGAGGTCGTTGAGATAAAGCGTCCTGACACCCCATCCCCTGTCTTTCAGTGTATTTGACATGGCCCGGGCCAATTCGACCGTATTACCTTTCTTCCGGGGACTCCCAAAAAGGATCACCGCGTTTTTCATTCATGTCCTCCTCAGAGACAGGTTCCAGGTCACGGGACAAAATATACCATGGCCCCTTCTTTGCTGCCTTATTATATGGAAAGACGGTTTCAGGTTTCAAGTCTCAAGTTTCAGGCAAAGGATGAGCCGTTGCGGATCCCCCTTTAATGCGCCGGGGGAAGAATCCGCCTGCCTCTCGTCTTTTGTGCCTTTCGCACCATTCGAAGGTTAAACTTGAAACCCGAAGCTTGTCTTGATGTGGTATTATGATTATACTGTAGTAAGTTCGTTCGCGGGACACAGTGCAGCGTCCACATTGGCGTCTGGGGTCAATCTTGGTGAGAAGGGGGTGTCATGAATAATATTTTTCTGGGTATCATTACTCTGGCGGTGGTGGTACTCGTCGTGTATGTTGTTCATATGATAATAACTCTCAAGAAAACGGTGGCATCACTGGACCGGTTCATCGCAACCACGGAGGAAACCCTCCGGCCTACGCTGGAGGAATTGCAGACGACCTTGCAAAGCGTCAGGAAGATCACCGATGACGTGGGCACGGTAACGGACGACGCTCGGTATGTCTCGGGTTCCGTGAGGCAAATCGGAGAGGCTATCAACGAGGTAAGTTTTGCAGTAAAAGATGCCGCCGCGGCGTCGGTCAATGAAACAAGGGGGCTGAAAGCCGGGATAAGAGCGGGTGTAACTTATTTTTTGAGGAATGCGTGCTCCAGAGGCAGGACGCAGCGATAAAAAAGAGGAGGTAGTGTATGGGACAGCAGGATAGCGGTTTCAGTGCAGGTACGGTTCTTCTTTCCTTCTTTCTTGGCGGGATAATAGGCGCCGGAGTGGCCCTTCTGACAACTCCGAAGACCGGGCAGGAAACGAGAAGGATCATCAAGGATTTGGCCGAGGATGCAAAGGATAAGGCTGAAGAATACGTGGGCCATGTAAAGGAAAAGGCGACGACCTTTGTCGATAAGGGCAAGGACTTCGTCGACAAGGAGAAGAACATAATCACGAGGGCCGTTGAGGCCGGTAAGGAAGCATACGAAAGAGAAAAACAGGGCTAAGACCACATTGACACTCTGACATTATTTCCTAAGGCTGTCTCCGGGAACGGGGGCAGCCTTAACCCTATTCAGGTGGACCCATGATGGAAAACAGGTTCTACAGTTTCGTTCTTATGTTCATCGTTGTCGTGCTCGGGTATCTTACATACGAGATCCTCAGCCCTTTTCTGTCCGCCATCATGTGGGGGATCGTGCTTTCCCTTATCTTCTACCCCCTGTACGCCTTTATCCTTAAGTACGTGAGGTACAGATCGCTTGCATCGATCCTGACGCTTCTGTCCATCTTTCTTATCCTCATCGGGCCTTTCTCCTATTTCGCCTATCTCCTCACCCAGGAGACGGTCGCCCTTGTGAACCGCATCCAGACAGGTGACGGCAACCTGCTCCAGGGTTTTCTCGCCCACCCCATCGTCAGCACGGTAGTTCAAAAGCTCATCGTCGTCCTCCGGACGACGGAAGCGGAATTCTACAAGACCGTGACTGACAGCATCGTGTACACGGCGAGAGAGTCGACGGGTCTCATAAAGGCAGGGTTCGGCAACATTGTCGTCGGCAGCGTCAATTTCATCTTCATGTTCCTGGCCATCTTCTTTTTTCTTGAGGACGGTCCATCATTCATTGAAAAGATGGGGAGTTTCATGCCCTTTTCCAGGAAACAGCGCACCCGGCTTCTCCGCCAGACAAAGGATATCGTCGTATCCACCATCTACGGGGGTGTGGTCGTCGCAATGTCCCAGGCGGTCATTGGCAGCATCGCCTTTGCCCTTCTCGGTATTCGCTCTCCCATGGTTTGGGGTCTCGCCATGTTTATCGCATCTTTTATTCCCGCGGTGGGAACCTTTATCGTTTGGGGCCCCATGGTCATCTATCTTTTCTTCCAGGCCCAGTATGTAAAAGGTATAATCCTCATTCTCGTCGGGGTGCTGGCCATAAGCTCCGTTGACAACATACTCAGGCCCCTCATCATCAAAGGCAAAATGAAAATGCCCACAGTGGCGATATTCTTTGCCATCCTTGGGGGCATCAAGTTCTTCGGTTTCATCGGGCTCATCCTTGGCCCTCTTGTCCTTGCCCTCTTCGTCTCCGTCTTCGATATATTCAGGTATTCCGAGGAAGAAAGGGGCAAGATGGAAGATGACACCCAGTGACCAGATTCAAATAACCAAATAGAAAAAATCAGGAGCCGATGGCTGCCCATGAGAAAAGTTCTTTCAATTGGTAGATTGGCTATTGGTCACTATTCTTTAATGGTTATTCTCTTCTCTGAAAAGGTCCTGTACGCGCCCCTTCAGGGTGTTCCTCAGGTGGTCTTCGTCTCCGAAATATATCTCCCGGTACAGGGCGTCGCCAAGCCCGCACAGACTATCGACTATCTCGGGGTCAAAGTGCGATCCTCTGCCCTTTCTCATCATATCCATGGCTTCATCGTAGCTCATGGCACCTTTGTATGGCCGGGCGCTGGTCAATGCGTCGAAGACGTCCGCCACTGCAAAGATCCGTGCGTTGATGGGGATATCATCTCCCTTCAGACCGGCCATGTACCCCGTGCCATTGAATTTCTCGTGGTGGTAGAGGACAACATCGAGACAGTCGTTAAGCCAGGAATAGCTGTTGACGATATCGGAACCATGCTGCACATGGCCTTTCATGATCTCGAATTCTCTGCCCGTTAAGTGCCCTTCCTTGAGGAGGATCGCGTCGCTGATGCCTATTTTGCCCACATCGTGGAGAAAAGACCCCTTGATGAGGCTTCTCGTGTGCTTCTCGTCATGACCCAGAGCGGCCGCCACGTGGAATGCATAAAGTGTAACGCGATAATTGTGAGCGCTTGTCCCGTGATCTCTTTTCGCGATGGCGCTCCCCAGGACCTCGAGTACTCCTATGTTTGCCTGGTGCAGCGCTTTCGAGGTATTTTCCAGAACACCTTTCTGTTCTCTAAGGTTCTCGATCAGTCTTTCGAGGTTTTCCTCACGGGCCTCAACCATCACCATCATCATCCCGAAGGCCTCGGCAAGCTCCGTTATCCCCGGGGGATATTTCCCGGATTTTGTAAGCTCGAATATCTCCCCGGCCGAGCGATAGTCCCCTCGCGAAACTTCTTTTGCGGCTCTGGCCAGATACTCCAGGAGCTGGTGCAGGTTGTCTTCGCTCAAAAGCTCTCCCATGGATTTGCCCGGGCATGCGGCGTCTTTCCTTCACGCCGAACATTCACGATCATTATCGTCCATGTGGGACCAAGTTTCAAGTTTCAGGAAAACTCTCCCCTGTCAGAGGCCCCGGGTACCGTCGGCCAGCGCCTCAAGGGCAGGGCGGTCGATTATGCTGATGCGGCGCCCCTGCATTTCGATGAGCCCCCGCCCGGCCATTTTCGTCATGATGCGCGACAAGGTCTCCGGTATGGTCCCGAGGAGGCTCGCCAGCTGGCCCTTAGATATTCCGAGCGAGACCTGGTGCGACCCTTCGCGCTGAGCCAGGAATACGAGATATGCGGCCAGCCTCTGGGGTACCTCCTTGAGGGAAAGGTCTTCCACGAGACGCGTGAAATACTTGAGCCTCTGGGAAAGAATGGCGAGCATGTTCATTATGATGGAAGGGTCGTCCACGGCAAGCTGTTTGAAGGCCTTTCTCGAAAAGAACATCACCTCGCTCTCGCGGATAGCCTCGGCATGGGCGGGAAAGGTGGTCTCCGAAAAGAGGGCCACCTCGGCAAAAGGCTCACCGGACTCGATGATGTGCAGTATCTGCTCTTTCCCCTCCATCGAAAGCTTATATATCTTCAGGCGGCCTGAAAGGAGAACATAAAAACCTTCCGCGGGAGAGCCCTCCGCGAAGATCGTCTCTCCCGCTGCGTACCGCCGCCGCGGAAAGGCACGGGCAAGATCATCGAGCTGTTTATCCGAAAGGCCCTTGAAAAGAGGGACCGTTGCCATAGCATCCATTTTTTTGCATTCCCTCCATATCAGTAGCATATTCGGCACGAAAAGGCAACATCGCGGTGCCTGACCTTACAAAACGCATGTATTCGAACACGAAAATGTGGTATTACTTACAGACCATGGTCACCAAACAATCCAGGCCTGGGGGGGGTATGCAAAAACCAAGGGTCTTGATCCTGCTCGGCAGTGACAGCGACATCAATGTCATCGAAGACGGTCTTGCCTTCCTGGCGAAAGCGGGGGTTTCCTATGTCATCGACATCTCCTCGGCCCACCGCGACCCTGACAAGACTGTCAGCTATGCAAGAAACGCCCGCAAAGAAGGGATCGAGGTCATCATTGCCGTTGCAGGGATGGCCGCCCACCTGCCGGGCGTCATCGCGTCCCACACGACCCTGCCTGTCATCGGTGTGCCGGCAAGCGGCGGCATCCTTAAGGGTAAGGATGCGCTCTACTCTATCGTGCAGATGCCCAAGGGCGTGCCCGTCGCGTCCGTCGGGATCGATGCAGGCAAGAACGCGGCCATACTAGCCTGCGAGATACTCTCCATCAAATATGACGCCATCGCAAAGGCGCTGACAAAACTCAAGAAGGACCTCAAACGGGAAAACGAGCAAAAATCCCTGAATATTCGGAAAAAGCTGGGTAATTGACAAAATCTCATCATTGAAAGGTGATACCTTATGTTCAATTCCATAACTGACATTCCGGGCATCAAGGTGGGACATGCCTCCGACTTCACGGGGCTGACGGGCTGTACCGTCATACTTTGCGAAGAAGGGGCGGTGGGCGGGATCGACGTGCGCGGGAGCGCTTCGGGAACTCGGCAGGTCGATGCCCTCAGTACAGGCCATATCGTGGAACGGGTGCACGCAATTCTATTGTGCGGAGGAAGCTCCTTTGGTCTCGACGCGGCGACGGGCGTGTCCCGTTACCTCGAGGAAAAGGGCGTGGGATTCGACGTGGGGATAACACACGTCCCCATTGTTCCCTCGGCCGTCATCTTCGATCTTCTCTTCGGCGACCACAAGGCCCGGCCGACGGCGCAGATGGGCTACGAAGCCTGTATCAACGCCAGCGAAGAGGTTCCTGAGGGAAGCGTCGGCGCAGGAACGGGTGCTGTCGTCGGCAAGCTTTTCGAAATGTCGAGGGCGATGAAGGGCGGATTGGGAACATGCAGCGTCGCTATGCCCGACGGCCTCAAGGTGGGCGCGCTGGTCGTCGTAAACGCCTTCGGCGACATCATCGACAACGTGACGGGCAAGATCATCGCCGGCCTGAGAAAGTCCGAGGACAGCCTCGAATTCGCCAATACGACGAGTTGCCTGAAGCAGGGCATCGTAAAGAAACAATTTGGCATCGTGAACACAACCCTGGGCGTCGTCGCCACGAACGCCGGGTTCTCAAAGAGGGACATCACCAAGGTATCGCAGATGGCCCAGGGGGGTCTCATCAAGACGATAAATCCCGTCCACACAACCTTTGACGGGGACCTCGTATTCGCCCTCGCAATGGGAGAGATCGAAGCGGACATAAACAAGGTCGGGGTGCTTGCCGAATTTGTTCTTTCCGAAGCCATCAAGAGGGCCATCAAAAAGGCCGATGGATTCGGGATGATTCCCGCCTTCAGGGACATCAATAAGGGCTGGAAGACGGGTTGACAGGGACGTGAAGCGTAAAGCGTGAGGCGTCGAACTCCTTACTCCTTACGGCCTTTAAGGTAGAGATTGGGAATGAAAGAATACAGCAAGATAGCCGATATCATCAAGGAGCGAAAATACGTCGTCGCTTTCACGGGCGCCGGGATATCCGTGGATGCCGGTATACCCGCTTTTCGCGGCGGTCAGGGTCTCTGGGAAAAGTACGATCCCATGGAATATGCCCAGATCGGGTCCTTCATGAACCAGCCCGAAAAAGTCTGGATCATGTTGCGGGAGATGGCGGGGGTGATATTCGCGTCGGCACCCTCCAGGGCGCACCGCGCGCTCGGCAGCCTCGAAGAGATGGGCTACCTGAAGGCGATCATCACCCAGAACGTGGACGGCCTTCACCAGGAAGCGGGCAACAAGAACGTCATCGAATACCACGGTAATCATCGATGGCTCGTGTGCATTAACTGCCGCACGCGGCTGCCCTTCACACCCGAGGCGACCGCCATCCATCCCTATCCGCGATGCGAGAGGTGCGGAAAGGCCTTGAAGCCCGACGTCGTCTTTTTCGGTGAAGGCATTCCTGTGGGGGAGATGGCACGGGCCAATGACGAGGCGAACAAGTGCAAGGTCATGTTCATCATAGGCACGTCGGGGGTGGTCTATCCCGCCGCCGACATACCCTATATGGCTAAGTCCAAAGGGGCGGCCATTGTGGAGATCAACCTCGAAGAAACACCCTTCACCTCGGCCATCACGGACTATTTCCTCAAGGGAACGGCCTCGGACATCCTACCCGAGATCCTGAGATTCCTTTGAGGTGGGTGGCGCTATGAGCGAAAAAACGAAGAGGGCGGGGAAGAGAGTTTCCCCGAAAAGCAGGGCCTTCGAGGACACCTATTTCGTCATAATGGCCGGCGGGAAGGGCGAGCGTTTCTGGCCGCTGAGCACCGAGCTTGTGCCCAAACCCTTCGTCAGCGTCACCGGGGAAGGAACGCTCATCGAACTGACCGTCGACAGGGCCAGAAGGATAGTCCCCCTCGAGCACATCTTCGTGGTTCTCGGTAAGGAACATCTTCCTGTAGCAAGAAAATGTCTTCCCCGATTGCCCCGCGAGAATTTCATCATCGAGCCCGCAGGCCGCGACACGGCTCCCTGTGTGGGGTTGTCCGCCATGATGCTCCACAGGCGCAACCCCGATGCCGTCATGGTAATCCTGCCTTCCGACCACTATGTCCCCGACGATGCCGCTTTCTCGCGATCCATCGAAGAGACGGTGAAGGCCGCCCGCCGCGGAAACCACCTTGTTACCATAGGTGTCGTTCCGGGACGGCCGGAAACGGGATACGGCTACATAAAGACCGGCAATAAGGTTTCGTCGGCACTCTGCGCCGATTGTTTCGAGGTGGCGCAATATGTGGAAAAGCCGAACCTTGCGAAGGCCCGCCGTTACATCAAGGAAGGCGGCTACTTCTGGAACGCCGGAATCTTCGTCTGGCGCGCGGAAGTGCTCCTTGAGGGATTGAAAAACCATATGCCGGACCTTCACTCGGGCCTCCTGAGATTCGAAAAGGCGCTCGCAGCGGGTAAAAATGACCTGGCAGACACCATATTCTCCCGCCTGCCGAGGGTATCCATCGACTACGGCCTGATGGAAAAGGCGCGGAACGTCCTCATGATGCCCGCCCCCTTCACGTGGGATGATGTCGGCACCTGGACCTCCTTGCTGCGCGTGCTCCCCACAGACCAGAGCGGCAACGTCGTCCGCGGAAAGACCCTCGCCCTCGACACCAGCAGCTGCGTCATCATCACCGACAACACCCCCGTCGCCACCCTGGGCGTCTCGGGCCTCGTCATAGTCGCCTCAAGAAACGGCATCCTCGTCTGCGACGCCTCCAAGGCACAGGAAGTCCGAGAGATAGCGAAGACGTTATCAAAGAAAGGCAGCGGGTAATAAAGTGATGGGAAAGGCAAGACCCCATGACCTTATCGCCCATCGCCTGTCTTCTCCCCCCCCATTTTTTCGACACATAATCTCATCCCGAAAGTAATAGACCATAAATGGCACTTTCGTGCCTGCAAGAAGAAAAGGGGAGGAACATCTTTGATAGCGCGGATTCCTACGGCAACCGTTTATGGTATCAATGGAATAAAGATCGATGTGGAGGTGGACATTACCTATGGCTTGCCGGCATTCAACATCGTCGGCTTGCCGGAGGCCTCCGTAAAGGAGAGCAAGGAACGGGTCAGGTCAGCCATCAAAAATGCCGGGTTCGAGTTTCCCGGGGACCGCATTACCATCAATCTCGCGCCCGCCGATGTCCGCAAGGAAGGTTCATCCTTCGACCTGCCTATCGCTGTTGGCATCCTCGCCGCCATGGGGGCCCTGAAGAAAGACTCCCTGGAAGGTCATCTCATAGCGGGAGAGCTCTCTCTCGATGGCTCCGTAAAACCGGTTCGGGGCATCCTGCCCGTGGCATTGCTGACCCGAGAGGAGGGCATAGGCACCATCGTCGTTCCCCTCGGAAACGGCAGGGAGGCTTCCATCGTGCGGGACATAACCGTTCTCGCAGCCGACCATCTCCTTCAGATATTCCATTACTTCAAAGGGGAAGGTGAACTTGTCCCCTTTGTGGGAGACAGTCATCCCGGGCCGGGTACCGCGGCACGGGATGATGCGGATTTTTCCGATATCAGCGGCCAGGCTCAGGCAAAGAGGGCCCTCGAGATCGCCGCGGCGGGGGGGCATAATATCATTATGGTGGGGCCTCCCGGTTCGGGCAAGACGATGCTTTCCCGTTGTCTCCCCACCATCATGCCGAACCTTGCTTATGCCGAGGCGGTGGAGACAACCAAGATCCACAGCATTGCCGGCTTTCTCGGCGCCGACCGCGCCCTCATCATGAAGCGGCCGTTCCGCTCGCCTCATCACAGCATATCCGACGCCGGCCTCATCGGCGGAGGCCACGTCCCGAGACCCGGCGAGGTAAGCCTTGCTCACAACGGCGTCCTCTTCCTCGATGAATTCCCGGAATTCCGCCGTCACGTCCTCGACGCCCTGCGCCAGCCGCTCGAAGACGGCGATGTTACCATATCCAGGGTGAATCATGCCGTCACCTTTCCGGCCAGATTCATGCTCGTTGCCGCCATGAATCCCTGCCCCTGCGGCTACCTCGGTGACCCAAAACGGGCCTGCACGTGCACGGGCCCCCAGATCTACAAATACCGCTCACGCATCTCCGGCCCGCTCCTCGACAGGATCGATATCCACATCGAGGTGCCTCCCGTGAAGATCAGCGAGCTTGCCCTTGACCGCCGCGAAGAACCATCGACCGCGATAAGGGAGAGGGTTTCCCGGTCCCGGGCGATACAGCGCGAACGATACACGGGAAAGAGTTTCCATGCGAACGCACAGATGCCCGCGCGAGCCATCAGGAAATATTGCCCCCTTGAGGGCGCAGCCCAGGCAATGCTGGAAGCGGCCGTCGATAAGTGGGCCCTATCCCCCCGGGCCTATCACCGCATCCTCAAGGTCGCCCGAACGATAGCCGATGTCGACACGACCGAAGCGATCACGGAAACCCACATAGCGGAAGCTATCAGGTATCGCGCGCTCGACAAGAGACCAACAATGTAGACAATCTTTTCTTTTCTTGCCGGTTACGGTATACTGATGACCCAGGGCAGCATTACGGGCGTTCAGGTCAGCGCTGCAAATCCCAAACGAGAGAGCTGATGGTTCCACCGCGATGTCTTCCTGAAACATGATACAGGGGAGAACAGGATGTATATTTCCGTCATTGGTCCGGCACGTTCCGGAAAGAGTACGCTTTTCCAGGCCCTCAGCGGCGTGGAAAGCGCCAGGGGATTCTCTGACGGAGACAACATCATCTCCATCGATGTCCCCGACGTGCGCGTCGATGAGCTGACAGGGATCTTCAAGCCGAAGAAAAGCACCTACGCCCGCATAGAACTCGCCGATACCGTGGCCATATCGGAAGGCAACGTCAAGGATTCCACCATCAATGCGAAAACGCTCCAGAAGATGCGCATGAGCGACGCCTTCATCCTGACCCTGAACAATTTCGAGGGAGCGGCGGCGGCTGAGCTTGAGAAGGAGTTTCACGGCATAGTCAGCGAATTCATCCTTGCCGACATGATCCAGATAGAAGGGCGCATCGAGCGCATCAAGAAACAGGCCGGGAAAAAGGACAACACGGCGCTTCTCCTGGAAGAGGAGCTTCTGGAACGTTGCCTCGTCCACGTGGGCGAAGGGAAACCCCTCAAGGCCCTTGAGCTTTCCCTCAATGACGAGAAGGCTCTCAGGGGTTTCAGGTTTCTCTCCCAGAAGTCCATGATGATCGCCGTAAACTCCTCCGAGGACAGGGTCGGCGCCCTGTCAAAAGGGCAGGGGTCTATCGCGGATATCGAGGGCTGCCCGGTGATATATGTTTGCGCCAGCCTGGAGTGCGAACTGGCGATGATGGGAGACGAGGAGCGAGCGGCCTTCATGGAAGAGTTTGCCGTCGAAGAATCCATAAGGGACCGCATGATACGCCTTGCCTTCGACACATTGGGGCTCATCTCTTTCCTCACCGTGGGCGACGATGAATGCCGTGCATGGCCCATAAGGAAAGGCATGAACGCGCAGGAGGCCGCTGGGGCGATCCACACCGACCTTTCCGCCCGCTTCATTCGGGCCGAAACCGTCTCCTACTCGGACTTCATGAAGTTCGGCAGCATGGCCGAATGCAAGAAAGCCGGCGTATGGCGCCTCGAAGGCAAGACATACATCGTTGAGGACGGCGACATCATCTCGATACGGGCCGGAGCCTGACGTTCCTAAAATGACCAAATTACAGTAAAAGGGCGGGCCCCACATGTTGCACATTCGCACAATACATGTATGATAGGTTATAGGTGTTCGAATGGGATAAAGCAGCGTATACTCTGAAGAAGGAGGTCAGCTAATATGGCACAGGATCCCGGTATCGGGTACAAGATCACGGCAACCGTTGTCGAGACCAAGGGAAGTTGCAGCGCCGGCCATGAAGCAGGCAACACCTTTGAGCTGAGCTGCCACAATCCCGGCGGGTTATGCGGTTTTTTCTACCACAGCATCTTCCCCGATCTCGAGACATTCCAGTTCGGAGGAAGCCTCCCCTGGTGGGATGGCGACAAGATAGAAGTCCAATGCCCTGACGTCGCCAACATGGTGACCCTGGAACTGGAGAGAAAGAAAAGGGTGTGAACAAGAAAGGGGCGCCGATTAATTTTCCTTTTAACGGCGACATCTGCTAAGATATATCCTCAGAGAAAAACTTTCCCGCACCAAAGGGAAACAGAGCATAAAACAATACGGTCTGAAAGAGGAAATGATGGCGTACACAGCTTCCACTGCTTCAACAAAGGATGAAAAGGCTGGAACGGTCTTTGCCGATGATCTCGAGATCCAGGGTACCGTAAAGTTCAAGGGTTCTCTCATGATCGAAGGCGTCTTCAACGGTGAGATCCTGTCCGAAGGTCTCCTGATGGTGGGGCCGTCGGCAAAGGTCACGGCCACCATACGGACAAAGTCCCTCATATCCCGCGGCGAGATCCACGGTGACGTCTATGCGGACGAACAGGTCGTATTGCAGGAGACAGCCATTCACAACGGCAACATAACCTCGCCCGGCATCGTCATAGAAAGAGGATCGAGCTTTAACGGTTCCTGCTCAATGAAAAGGGGTGACACGGGAACTTCCGGCAGCCTTTAAGGCGGCGGATCGTCCACTTCGACGGCGCGACAGGAGCCAGGCGATACCGCTTCGCTATCGGTCCGCCTGATCAGCTTTTCCACGATAGGTTTGTCCGCCTCGGGGAAATCGTAGTCGGCCAGGTCGGTCGGCCTTACCCATCGCAGTTCTTCATGGTCGTTCAAGCTGAAAGTCCCGGACAACAAGGTCACTTTGTAGGCCAGCAGCTTAACGGTCCAGTCAGGGGCGTAGCTGACTGTGCTGCAGCAGAAAAGGTTGCCCACTGCAACCTCTATGTCAAGTTCTTCCTGGAGCTCCCGCTTCAGACACTCCTCCGGCGTCTCGCCCTCTTCAAGTGTGCCGCCCGGAAACTCCCAGTTTCCGGCAAAACGTTTCCCCCGCTTGCGTTTGCCGATCAGGATAAGCCCACCCTTCTCGATCACCGCTGCCGAGACTATTTGAGGACGCTGTTTTCCTGTCACATCCCGCCTCGTTCTGTTGCGTGCAGGCGCGGCCCTGCCCTTTTGCCGATACTGCCCGGTCCCAACACCGTGCTGCGCCAGGAACGGATGCCTTTATGTGCCGCAGGAGACAAATTCGCCATGAAGTCACAATATCATGAGAAATGGATCAAATACAAACGACACCATCGATCCAATGCCCTGCGGTATGTCGCTGACAAGTGATCGTTGGTATGCTATAAAACAAGCAGTGCAGTTAAATAATCGAGCTGAGGAGGGAACACATGGAAGAGCGGGAAATCACTGAACGGGTCTGTTCGCTTTTTGAGGAAACGGTACCAATCTTAAACAATATATACAAGGGCTTCGTGACCCACAAGCTCAACCTTCTCAAGGAGAGCAGGGCAAAATTCAGGGAATCTCTCAAGGAGAGGCTTCCCGGAATAGAAAAGCTCGTTGAAGGTAAGGACAAGAACGCGGCCGAACAGAGGTTTGTGGTTGCGCTTCCCCATCTCCAGCGCATTGCGTTGGCTCTCGACAGTCTTCTCGACAAAATGGAAATAAAGGTCGAATCCAACGTGCTCTTCACCGACAAAGCCCTTGCGGAGATAAAGCAGCTCATGGTGGCTGTCGGCGCGGAATTTACCGATGTAAAGGATTATTGCTTCACCAAGAACCCGGTGCTGAAGAAACAGATAGAGGCTGACATGGAGAAGGTCACGAAGATGATAGACGAATTCGACATGGTCCATCAGAACCGGTTGATCACCGGCGTATGCATGCCCCAGGCTTCATACCTCTATATCGACATGACCGACTCCCTGAAGAGGATGGCAAGAGAACTGGGTGCTTTCGCTCAGAAGGCCTAAACCTCACGGGGAAAACCTTTCGGGGGTCACTGAGATCATGAACTGCGGTATCGCGGATCAACCACCCGGTTGGTCCGCGTATCGATGTCCGTTGACACGGCCATCAACGTTTCAGGGCGGTCCCTTCCCCGATTCCGCCTGTCTTCGATCTTGTTCCAGAAGATAGAGCAACTCCCCTCCGACAAGAAAGATGGTCGCAGAATAGTAGATCCACAGAACGAAAACGGCGACGGCGGTGAGCGAACCATAGAAAAGGGAATACTGGGCCAAATTGGCAACATACCAGGCGAAAACATGCTTCGCCAGCTCCCAGAGTACGCTGGTAAACAGACCAACCTTAAGGGTGGATCTAAAGTATACCGTTTTGTTCGGAATAACCTTGTAAACCAGACAGAACACAGCATAGGTCAGCAAGAAGGGGAGCAGGTATTTCAGCGTCCATTGGATCGCGGGCCCCGCGACCGCGAGGATCCTCCCTTGATAACCCTGGAGAACGGTGAAAACAGAACTCAGGACCATGTTCAGAAGGAACAGGGTTCCCACGGCGCCGACCATCAAAAGATCAACACCCAGCGCCCGTATGATATTTCGAGGTTTTCCTGCCCGAAACACGATGTTGAGAGCTATCCGAATGGACGTGAAGACCCACGTTGAAAACCAGATCAATCCCCCAAACCCGAGAATCCCTATGGCCTGACGTCTTTGGATGACATCCATGAGGTTGCTCATGATCCTGGGATCCATTGTCGGCGCCACATTCCTCAAATAGGCACGCACATGGTCGAGCACGTCCTGGTCATTGTAGAGATAGGTTCCAACAACTGCCAGCAGAAGAATAATAAACGGGATCAGGGTGATGAGGATATTGAAGGTGATCCCCGAAGACAGGAAAAAACCGTTGTCCCCATAGAATTTTACCAGGGCCTGCCAGAGCAGACCCAGGCCCCTGCGCATCCTTGTGAAAGGCCTGAGCCTCATCGCATACCTTCGCATCATTGCATCCACATTTCCCAACAGGTTCCCCCGATCAGTCCTGAATAATATATTACCAGTTTTCCCCTGAACGACAAGAGCTTACTCGGGGCCAGGACATTCGTGGCGAATATGGTGACACACCGGCGGACATCAAGGCAGTCTCCCATGCCGCAGGCTATCCTCCCCTTATCGGGAAACCCCGTGAGAAACCTGTGGGCCTCCGGGTACGCCAACCGCGCAGTCAGCCATGATCCATGCAGGCTCAAGAGTTCGTTAGTGTTATCTCGCTCAGAAAGGAGTATACTATAGATACTGTCGATCTCACCTTCTTTGTCACGCAGCTATATGGGATCGGCTGATACGGAATACAATCGCACATCGCCTTTTGATTCCTTACAGATTTACAGCGAAGCAACGTAAAAGGAGTAAATGATGACAAGCATTGCGGAGTTCATCAAGGCAAGGGAAAGCATCGAGGAGCTGGCCACGCAGATCACCCTCCTCGTCGAGCGCAAGGCAGTCAAGGATTCAAGAAAGTATCTCGATAATGCAAATCGCCAGTTGGAGGTACTCAGGACCATGGTCGCCAACGATACGCAGGTAATCGTTGACAGCCGTCTCTCTGCGCAGCTTGCAGGCCTCGGCGCGAAGGTTCAGAAAATGGAAGCTAAAGTGCCCGTCAGAAAGAGGGCGGTGAAGAAGTCGGAAGCACCGGTTAAGCCGGACATGGCAGAAGCACCGCAATTAGTGGTATTCGATCGCTCCTAACGTCAAACCGGGGTCAGGTCAATCATACATCTGCGGCCTCAAGCCCTCTTCAACGCCCGGCTCACTGTAGAATAGTGGACATTGAGATGCCCGGCTATCTCTTTCAGGGTGCAGCCGCAGGCCGCGGCCCTGGCGACGGCCTTGTCCCTTTCCGATCTGTCATTACGGCATCCTTCGGCAAGGAATATCTCCCCCTTCAGGTTCTTCCGGAGCGATTCGCGGGTAATGCCCTCCTTGACAAAAAGCGCGTAGAGTTTCTGCGCCCTCTTCTTTTCGGTGCCAAACTGCCTCAGGATCCAGCCTGCTGAAAGGAAGGGCGGAGCATTGTCGATACCGCCCGTGGGGCGGTAGCTGCTCCATGTCCGGTTCTTCGGATCCTCCACCATATTGGCGCGCACGGGGTCCAAGACGACATGCCTGACGAGCTCAAGGCCATGCCTTCCGGCGAAGGCGTGGCCTGTCCTGTTGTGCCTCTAGTTGGACTTCTGGGTACAAAAACCATTCAACTGCCTCATGCCCTCGGAGAGGTTCCCCCCGGGCGTCTCGATGACGTCGGAAAAGACTCTCCCGTCATTATCATTCCTGAATTTTTTCCGCTTTGTATTCCCGCGGGAGGCAACATGATAGAGGTCACCGGGATACTCTAAACGTAAACTGTTTTACAGAACAGTAGACCATTATGAGGTATAAACAGAAACGCAACAAATCCGATAACCTGGTTTCGGAGGCTGGAAGAATACGAAGCGTGCCTCGGAAGGCGGTAATTTAAGCTAAAGGAGGAGACGATGCACTTGACCCGAGCCCAGAATCAGACAGCGCCAACAATGGAAGAGTCGGTGCGGCCCTTTCTCTGGAATGATTGGAGATGGCAGATCCGAAATTCAGTTCGCGACCTGGAAACCTTCGAAAAACTTCTTGGGGTTGAGTTTAATGACAGTCAGCGAGAACAGTATGAGGACACCGTCGGTCGCTTTCCCATGTCCATAACACCGTACTATCTTTCGCTCATTGACGTGGAGAATCTGGAGCATGACCCGATCTTCAAGCAGAGCTTTCCTTCTGTGCTGGAAATGGATGTTTCTCCCCACGACATGATCGATCCCCTTCATGAAGATGAGGACAGTCCTGTCCCGGGCATTACCCACCGGTATCCCGACAGGGTGTTGTTCCTCGTGAGCAATACCTGCGCCATGTACTGCCGCCATTGCACGCGAAAGCGCCGTGTCGGCGACCGCGACAATATTCCCGACCGCGACCAGATACAGGCGGGAATCGACTACATCAGGGAAACTCCGCAAGTCCGGGATGTGCTGCTCAGCGGAGGCGATCCCTTCCTGCTGTCCGATGATTATCTCGATTGGATTCTCACTGAACTGGACACCATAGATCACGTGGAGATCGTCCGCATCGGAACACGTACGCCGGTTGTGCTTCCTTACCGCATAACAGACAACCTGGTGACCATGCTCAAGAGACATCACCCCATCTGGGTCAATACACATTTCAACCATCCCCGTGAGTTGACCGACTCTTCCCGAGAGGCTCTCGCCAGGCTTGCCGATGCGGGTATGCCCCTGGGCAACCAATCCGTGCTCCTGGCGGGCGTCAATGATTGTCCGCGCATCATGAAGTCGTTGGTCCATAAACTGGTGGCCAACCGTGTCCGGCCCTACTACCTCTATCAGTGCGACCTGTCTGAGGGATTAAGTCATTTTCGCACACCCGTGGGCAAGGGAATCGAGATCGTGGAGAGCCTGATCGGGCATACCAGCGGGTTGTGCGTACCCACCTATGTGATCGATGCGCCCGCAGGCGGCGGAAAGATCCCCGTCATGCCGCACTATCTTATCTCCTGGTCTACAAACAAAGTTGTCCTCAGAAACTATGAGGGCGTCATCACGACGTACAAGGAACCGGATTCGTACGAACCCGTCTTCTGCGACCGGAACTGCGTGAAGTGCGACCTCCAGCTGGAACTCGATGACAGGAAGGAACAGGAGAGTATCGGGGTTGAGGGGCTTCTCGCTGACTACGATGAAACGATTTCGCTCGTTCCCACAGACAATGCGAGGCATGGCAGAAGACCGGCCGATGATTGAGAAGCCGGCCGACAAGCTGGAGTACTTCGAAGGTTGCCTCATCCAGCACGGTCCCTCAAATGACCGCATCTACCTCATGAAACTCGGTGCCTCCGATCCCGAAAGAGCGGCCGTCAGCCTGATTGCGAAGGCAATGGATAATGGTTATTCGAAGATCTTTGCAAAAGTGCCTGACTCCACGAAAAACGCTTTTCTTGATCACGGTTTTCAGGTGGAAGCCCGTATTCCCGGGTTCTACAATGGATCTGCGGGCGCGAGTTTCCTTGGATTTTATCTGGCCGAAAAACGAGCCGTTGAGGAAAACCGCATCGCATTGAACGGTTTGCTTGACCTTTGTCTGAAGCATTCCGCGTCACCCGTAACCAGCCTGCCCGATGGCTTCTTCCTGCGCAAATGTTCTCAAGACGACGCCGACCGGATGGCCGGGATATATTCGATCGTCTTTCCCACCTACCCGTTCCCCATAGATGACCCCTCTTATCTGCGCGAGACAATGGAGGCGCACGTTCGTTATTTCGGTATTGAGGCGTTCGGAACGCTCATTGCCCTGTCGTCCGCGGAAATGGACGAAGAGGGTGAAAATGCGGAGATGACCGATTTCGCCACCCTCCCCGACTGGAGGGGGTATGGCCTGTCGATCCACCTTCTCCGGGCCATGGAGGACGCCATGCGCGCCGAAGGAATGAAGACGGCGTACACCATAGCCAGATCGTTGTCCCCGGGAATGAACCTCACCTTTGCCAGATCGGGTTACCGGTACGGTGGAAGAATGCTAAACAACACCAACATATCGGGGCGGATAGAGAGCATGAACGTGTGGTACAAGCCACTGGGTGAATCCACAACCGTTTCATGACGCAGCCCTTCGGACAGGGTCGCGTGACACCTCCCCTGGTATTCCAGAAGAAAACCCGCTGTGAAACCGCTGATCTGTCTGATAATTCATGAGGCCGCTGGCCATGCAGGGACTGCATCATGCGAAATGCAGTACTGCAGGGCTTGACCCCATGAGGAGGAGTGGTGACGGGTCGCTTTTTATGTCAGGCCTTGAGGGACAGGGTAACCCTTGACAGTCCGTCGGGCTCCTGCTCCACTTTGAATCCCAGCTTTCTGCAAAGGGTAAGCATCTTTTCATTCTCCGTCAAAACAAGACCATAGATCTCGTCCAATTGTTTCTCCTGAGCTATGCCGATCAGGATATCGATCAGTTTTGCGCCCAACCCCATTCTCTGAAAATCGTCATGTATAAGGATGGCAAACTGACCTTTTCTCGTACCGGGTTCGCTAATGAGCCTGTTTCCACCGATCATTCTCTTCTTCCCATCTTGTTGGATCTCCGCGATGATCGCTATTTCGCGGTCATAATCAGTATTGCAGGAACGGATCAACAGGTCGCGGGTTATCTCCCGAACACTGAAGAACCTGACCCGCAAAGACTCCTCGGACAGCGTATCGAGCATCTCGCGGCTCATGGGTTCATCTTCGGGACGAATGGGTCTCAGGAGCGCCTCGGTTCCATCGGGAAGTCTCCAGGTTGTTATGTAGCGTAACGGATAGGGCGTTATCACGAGGTGGGGATACACGGAAGAGCGATCGTTCATCTGGCATGGAACGATCTTCACATCTCCGGCCAGTACGTCCGATTGCCGGACCCACAGGACAAGGTCCGCGCTCTCAATTTCCGGGAAATCTACCACCAGATCCGAAAAGCCGAGGAGAACGTCCTCAAGTCTCTTCAAGGCCTGCCGCCCCGCATCGGTATCTTTTAGCTGGGGATAGATCGCTATCCCTTCAAGGAGACGTCTGGCGAGGACCTGATTAAGGGGGGGCAGGCCTATGCAAACATCGTCCTGAGCCCCCGAACCGGGGCTCAGGACCACAATGCTGCGAAACTCGGGGTCTCTTCTCAGTTCGAGCTTCACTTTGTGGCTGCCGGGTGCCGCCGGCTTCTGCAAAATGATCTCGACATCCCGCCCGCGATCAGTGTCGTGCAGGAAGAGCCTGCGTCTCGCCTCTTCGCAAGCTTCTCTGGCCTCCCGCTCGTCGTTCAGCAGGACCGGCTTATCCTCTCTGCCCTCACCAGGATGCCGTAATTTGAGCAATAAGGGGAACCCCACATCGAGAACCTTGCCGAGGCTATCGATATCAGTCAATACCGTTGTTCTTGTCGTAGAGATCTGATAGTTGGCAAGCAGGTCAAGGGAATGACTGGCGCTCAACCAATGCTGCCGAGCCCGGGCAGCGTTCCGCACTGTCGCCTTCACGTAATTCTTGAGGGGCGCCCCGGTCTGTCCTCTTTCGGCAGGTGTTTCGTAGAGCAGATCGATGTTCCTTCGATAGCTGTACATGTAAAGGTACGTCTTTACCGCCTCTTCCGGAGTCGCATACGCGGGTACGTTGCTCTGGAGCAGGATGCGGCGCCCCTCGGCGGCGCGCTCGCCCCCCATCCAGACCGCCACAATCGATTTTGCCGTCTTGCGGGACGCTTCTATAAGCGCTCTGGCAAGCTCGATCGCGTCGGCGACGGCCCGCGGCGCATACGCCACGAGTATACCGTCCACCCCGTCATCGTCGAGACAGACCGCGACTGTGTCCATGTAGCGCGCGAGGTCCGCGTCCGCTACGATGTCGATGGGATTGTTCCGGCTCCATTGTTCCGGTAGAAAGGAGTCGAGCTCCTTTGCGCTTTCGTCAGAAAGGCAGGCAAGCTCGCCCCCGAATTCAGCGAGTGTATCGCTGGCGATTATTCCCACGCTTCCCGTATTCGTGATTATCGCAAGTTTCGGTCCCCTGGGCAGGTGGCGGGAGTCGAGAACTTCTGCCATGTTGAAAAGGTCCGAGACTTCCCTGACCCTCACTACCCCGACCCTCTTGAAAACGGCATCATATACCCGGTCGTTCCCCGTCCGTCCGCCGGTATGCGCGGCAATGGCTTGAGCGCTGCCTTTCCAGCGACCGGGCTTGAGCACGATCAGGGGCTTCGTCATGGCGAATCCGCGAGCAGCGCTGATAAAGCCTCTCGCGTCCCCCACATACTCCATGTAGATCAGGATGCTCTTCGTCCAATAGTCCTGACTGAGAAAATCTATGAAGTCGCCGAACCCGACGTCTATCATCGAGCCCAAGGACACGAAGGCGCTGAAACCGATGCCCATCGCGCCGCCCCAGTCGAGTATCGCATCGCCCAGTGCCCCGCTCTGCGATATGATGGCTATTTGGCCAGGCTTGGGATCTGTCGAAAGAAATGTGCAATTGAGGCCGATATGGGGCAGGATGACGCCCAGACAGTTGGGACCGATAATTCTCAACCCGTACTTATTCCGTATATCGACGAGCTCCCTCTCAAGTCCTTTTCCTTCCGGGCCAGCCTCTCCGAAACCTGCCGAAAGGATGATAGCCCCCGCCACCCCCGCATCTCCACACTCCCTTACAATGGCGGGAACGGTATGCGCCGGGGTAACGATGACGGCAAGGTCTACCCGTGAGGGGATATCCCCGACGGACGGAAAAGATGGAATTCCGAGAACGCTTTTTCTGTTGGGGTTTACAGCATACAAGGTGCGGTTCGTTGCCGGCAGAAGGTTCATGAGGACGGCTTTGCCCATGGAACCCTCTCGTTCAGTTGCCCCGATGAGGGCTACCGACTGCGGATTCAACATTTTTGCGAGACCGCCCATGTTCTTCCTTTGCCTTTCGGGAAAATAAATATTGCGCCTAATACTATCACTTAGCTCCCGGCACAGTAAAGATGAATGGAACCCAATCCATCACCCTGGGGTCGCCTATGAGTTTCCCACCAGTATTTGACAGGGGAAATATGCAACAACATTATTGCCTTCAGCGCCATCAACGAAAATCCAAGCTCTAACCAGACAATTCCGCGTACTCGCCGCGCTTGTCCTGGTTTTTACCTTATACCGCATTTCTTCCTGCACCAATCGTTTATCGTAAGGTTCGATCCCACCCCTTCTTTCTTTCGTCAATGCCCTATCCAGTACGTCAGCCTGCGCGGCGAGGACATCAGTGGTCTGGTTGCGCAGGCCCCCTATATTTTCCGGCCTGTTCTGAGCCGTCGGCTGAGGGTGAAACAAGGCGAAAAGCTGGCCCGGGAAAGAGTATGCGGTCTCCGGCAACCGTCAACGAGATCGGAGAAAACGATAGAATGTGAAAATGTGAAGGGCATCCCCAAAGTTCACTCAGGAAGAGGAATGGTTTCTCTATTGCATATCGATAAGATTTTTTGGAAAATGGATAGGGGGCACGGGGTAGGGAATTATGTTTGGAGATGACTTCAGCGGCCAATCGCGAAGGGTTTCAGGATGCGGTCAGCCAGAGGTAGAGATGGTGCGGTAGAGGAGGGGTACGTCAATATGAATGATCACGGTTTCGTCCGGGCATTTGTAATGGAAGGACTGATCGGCATAGCCATCATCGCTATCATTGCCGCCATCGCTATTCCAATATATGTGGATTATAGAAATCGCGACCTCAATCAAGAAGCCGAAGCCCACGCCCATAAGGCATATGAAGCGTCGCAGGCCTATTTCCGCATTAACCCGAAGGCACCGGTGAACCTGGAGGATATCTCGCGACATGGTTATCAAAGCTCCCCCGACATTATATTGATCATCAGCGGGAACAAAGAAAGTCTTTTCATAAAAGCAAACCATGTGAAGAGCAGTAAAGCGTATCGGATAGACGCGAAAGGGGAGTTGTCCACCGACTGAACATAGGGGAGGCTTTCCGCCAGGGACATCCCCGTTACCGAAACAGCAAGACTCGCGGGTCTATAGCGGGTTCATTGGGGTCACCCGTGAGCCTGCAGTCTCATAACCAACGATCAGCTATGCTGATAACATAACGTTTGGACACGTGCAGGTACAAAAATTTCCGCAAGGCGCAGGAAGCGCCTCTGGCGCTCCGCCCCCACCTGTATCCGCAATAAGCATCGAGCGAGCCGAAAGCGCGTAACGGGTGTGATCCGGAGCGTGGCTGCCCGGAGACAAGACCCCGCGCGGACCTCCCGTAACGAGAACAGGCAAATGGTTTCGGCCCCTTGAGGGGACTTAAAAAAACCAGGCCCCCCTGGGTGGGGGGCCTTTGAGTGGAGGATGAAGTTTTTAGGTTTTAGAGCTTGCGGACGTTTTCTGCCGCCGGGCCCTTGGGGCCCTCTACGACTTCGAAGCTGACCCGGTCGCCCTCAGCCAGTGATTTGTAGCCTTCTCCCTGAATCGCGGAATGGTGGACGAATACGTCCTTCCCGCCGTCTTGCTCGATAAAGCCGAATCCCTTTGAATCATTGAACCACTTCACTTTTCCTTCTGGCATCTTTTCTCCTCATGTTTCTGACACTTTTCCCTGTCTTTCTTGCCCTTGTCTCCCATGCTTACCCCCTTCATCCTTCACAGACGCTCCTGGTGCTTCCCCTTCCTTTACCCTCCCCTCCCTGCCTCTATCAGGAGGATGTGCAGGTCCATGACGTTCGTTCCCGTCGGCCCTGTGATCAACAGTTCACCTGTTTCCTTGAAGAAGCTATATGAATCATTCCTCTCGAGATACTCTTCCGCCTTCAATCCCTTCTCCCTCGCCATCTTCACCGTCCCCCCATCGACTATCGCCCCCGCTGCATCCGTAGGTCCATCGGTTCCATCCGTTCCGGCTGACAGGAACGTAACGCCCTCCATCCCTTCAACGGCAAGGGCAAATGCCAGGGCCAGTTCCGTGTTCCTTCCCCCTTTGCCGTTTCCTTTGACCGTCACCGTTGGTTCACCGCCGTAGATAAAACACATGCTCTGGCGGTCGGGGACGCTCAACCAGCCTTGGGTTGATCTTACGGCGCGGGCATACCGCTCGCCCAGTTTTCTTGCCTCACCCTCGACGTTGTTGGCGGGGGCTACGGCGTTGAAGCCCAGTTCGACGGCGCGCAGTTCGGCTGCGCGGGTGGCTTTCTGGTTGCCGGCTATGATGATGTTCTCGAAGTTCTCGAAGACGGGGTCGCCCTTCTTCGGGGTCTCGGGGAGGATGCCCGCCACGCCGTCCCGCAATATCTTCATGACGTTCGCGGGGACAGCGCCTGTGAGATCGTATTTTCCCAGGACTCCCAGGGCGTCGGCATACGTCGAGGGGTCGGGTGCAGTGGGGCCGGAGGCTATTACGTCCAGGCGGTCGCCTATCACATCGGAGAGAATAAGCGATATGCCGTGGGCCGGATAGGCGGCTTTGGCAAGCCTGCCGCCCTTGACGCGCGATAGGTGCTTGCGGACGGTGTTGAGTTCGTCTATGGTTGCCCCCGATCTCAGGAGAAGGTCCGTTACGGACTGTTTGTCTGCCAGCGAGATGCCTTCGGCCGGGGCGGCAAGAAGGGCCGAGCCGCCACCGGATATGAGGAACAGGACCAGCATGGTCTCATCCGCATCGGTGAGGACCTCCAGGACCTTTTGCGCCGCGTCGTGGCCAGCCTGGTCGGGTATGGGGTGGCCCGCCTCGTAAACCTCCATCTCCCCGCGAAATACGGCGCCGTGCACATGGCCGTACTTCGTCAGGACGATGCCCCTGGCATGCACCTGATCGTTCAGTTCCTCCATGGCCGCCCTCGCCATGGTGACAGCGCCTTTGCCGAAGCCTACAACCTCCACTTCCGTAATGCCGCGCTCCCGGCATATGTCCAGCACGTGGGGCATGCGCTGCCGCACGGACCTGGCGGGATCAACAGCACGCAGGCCTGCTGTGAATATATCGACTATTGCGTCTCTTCTTTCTTTCGGTGTCATAGTCACAAGTATACCCCGTAGAGGAACAAGTTTCAAAAAACTATCTCACGCCCGTTCGTCGCCCAGTCCCCTCACACGAGGCAGCTAAGGAGGGTAAGAGTGAAGCGGGAGTCACCCACGCTCCTTCCACGGAGGGTCCGCATGGCCACTGGATGAGAAATCGTGATAACAACCTGCTGGAACGTCCATGTGGCCAGCGGAAAAAAAGGGGGGGGTAGGGGATGCTGCTATTGAGATCGGAGGTATTTTGCGTGCTCATACCTCCACGGGTTTGAAGATGAGGACTATGCCCATTACTACGAAAACCATCGTTTCCGCAGCGGGACCCCAGTAGCGGCCCGTTATGGCCATGACAAGACCCAGGACAAAAGCCGAGACAAAGGTGCCTTTTATGTTCCCCAGGCCTCCGACGAGGACGACGGCGAAGCTGATGAGGAGCACCGTCATGCCCATGTAGGGGTGCACCGATGTTATGGGCGCGTAAAGCACCCCGCCGAGCGCGGCGAGACAACTGCCAATGACGAAGACGATGGAGAAATATTTATCGACGTTGATGCCCAGGCTCTTCACAGCGTCCTTGTCTTCCAGCGACGCCGTCACGATCTTGCCCACGATGGTCTTCTTGAAAAACATCGTCAGGGCGCCGAATATCACCAGCGCCAGGGCGATGATGAGGACGCGGTACATCGGAAGCGTGATCGAGAAGACGCTTATATCCCTGCCGATGGGATCTGACAGCGGGATGGGAGAGGCGCCCCATATCCATTTTATGCTGTCGACACCGATGAGGACGACGGCATAGGTGGCTATGATGGCATAGTCGATGGAAACCCCATAGAGCTTGCGGATGACAAAACGCTCCACCACGTAGCTGATGGGGATCACGGCGGCCACGGCGATCACGGCGCCGAGGAAGAAGTTGTTTCGCACGAAGGGCAGCGCTGAGATGAGGAGGTAGGCGCCTATGGTGTAGACAAAGCCGTGGGCGAAGTTGACTATCCTCATGGTCCCGAAGGTGAGGGAAAGCCCGATGCTGATGATGTAGAGGATAGCCCCTATGGTCAGTCCGTATGCGATCGTGTTTATCATGGTTACCTCGCTAAGGCCTTGCGCCTTCTGCTGAACAATCCGACAGCGAATCCCCACACGCCGGTCCTGAACCTGAAAACGACGATGAGGAGCGCAAACCCGAGAAACATCTCCCATCTCGGAATGTAAGAGGCCAGGTAATTGCTGATGGCCATGTAGACCACGCCGCCTATGATGGAACCGTAGAGGCTCCCCGACCCCCCGATGAGGGCGGCGAATATAACCTCGACGGCCCGGGAGGGATCGATGAAGCTCGGCGTAACATAGCCGTAGTTGAGGATCGAAAGCGCTCCGGCAAAGGCGGAGATCGTCGTGGAGATGATGAAGGTGATCCACTTATAAATGAATGTATTGTATCCCAGGAACTTGACCCGGGTCTCATTCTCCTTGATGGACTTTATGAGAACGCCAAAGGGCGAGGCTGTGAATTTCTTGAGGAAATAGTATGCCAGAAGCAGGCAGAACAGGACGAATCCGAAGACGACGGCTTTGTTCCCGAAATTGAGAAGGGGCAGCTTCGCAAAATAGGCGGACATGCCGTCCTCTCCGCCGGTCTGACGGGAAAAGGCAACGAGGACGAGAAAATAGCCCATCTGGCAGAATGCAAGGTTGATAAGGGCAAAACAGGCGCCCGTGGTCCTGACGATGATGGGACCGAGGATCACCCCGATGAGCGCCCCGGCAGCAAGGCTCGCGAGTATAGCGAGGAGCGGGTTCTGGGAAACGTGTTCCGAGAAGAGAGTGGCCGCGTAAGCCCCGGTGCCCAGATACAGCATGTGCCCGAAGGAAAGCCTGCCCATGAAACCATAGAGAATATTAAAGGCCAGAACGAAGATGCAGAAGATGGCAAAATCCGTCGTCCTGTTGATCCCGAGCAGGGGGAGGATCACCAGGAACCCGGCGGCAATGATGGGTATGTCCAGCGACCGCCAGATGTTTCTTTTCGTGAGGTCCGTCTTGACTGTTTCCATGGCCCGTAAGCCTCCGTTTCATATCTCCCGACCGCTCCCCGAAGGAAGCGGCCAGGAGCGTTCAGGGGGGGTAGTATCGCATCACGCGAGGTTCTTGAGAAACTCCTTGTAGTTCATCACGTGACCGATCTTGGGGAAAATATACTTTTCAGCATAGTTCTGTTCTTCGTCCGTGTCGGTGCCGGTGCAGTCGCCTATGACGATGACGCGGTAACCGTGGTCGTAGGCGGAGCGGGCCGTGGATTCCACGCACCAGTTGGTGTGGAAGCCGACGATTGCCACATGCTCGATCATGTTGACCCGGAGCGTGTAGTCGAGGGCGGTGGACCAGAAGGCATCGAGGGTCTTCTTGCCGCGGATGATGATGTCGCCCTTCTGCGGGGTCAGTTCGGGGATGATCTCCGGGCCCGGCGTTCCCGCCACCCAGGCGCCCGACACCTTCTTCCCGCCAAGCTTCCAGCCGGTGGGCATATCGATCTCAAGCCCGCGCAGGCCGCCCATGCCGGGGCCTTCCTTGTCTATCTCGGGAAAACCAGGCTCGAAGGCCTCGAAAGGAATGTAGATGATCTTTTTTATCTTTTTGCGCGCCTTGCTCACGAGGCTTGCAAGGTTTTCTATGACGTGCCGTTCTTTGAGCTGCTCCGCAATGAACTGGTACATGGACCCGCCGGGCTTCAAAAAGTCGTACTGCGGTTCAATAAGGACGATGGCCGTTTTCTTTGCATCGATCTTTGTCGTCTTTTTTTGTGCTGCCATGGGTTTCCTCCTCTATGTTCTTTCTATCTATCTCCACGCAAGCATATATGTCCTGCTGCATACCCGCTTCGGCTGTCACAGAAACTGCTCCAGCCGTGACTTGTCCGTTATCTCCTCTTTCTGGGAGCATGTCTGTACTATCTTGCCTTCCCGCATGATGTAGACCTTTTCGGCAAGCATCCCGACCACGGAGAGGTTCTGCTCGACGATGATCATGGAGACCTTGCCTTTCATCATGGCGAGGACATTCAAAATGTCGTTGATGGTCCCCGCGGCGAGGCCCTCCGTGGGCTCGTCGATGAGGAGCAGCTTCGGGTCGCCCACGAGCGCCCTGCCGATGAGCAGGATCTGCCGCTGCCCTCCGCTCAGGCTCCCGGCCCTGAGGTTCAGGAACTTCTCCATTTTGGGATAGATGCTCATCACCTTTTCTATGGCCTTTGATGTCTTCTCCTTCACGGGATATGCCGCAAGTTCCAGGTTCTCCCTGACGGTGAGGTGGGAAAAGACCCTTTTGTCCTGAAAAACATACCGGATGCCGCGAAGCGCAACCTTCTCCGGCGGCATCCCGGTGATGTCCTGCCCCAGAAAGGATATGCTGCCTGCCACGGGCTTCATGAAACCGGCTATGGATTTGAGGAAGGTGGTCTTGCCGGCACCGTTGCGGCCCGCTACGAAGACCATGCTGCCCGCCTCAAGCTCCAGCGAGATGTCGTGGAGGACCCGTGCGTGTCCGTAGGCGACGTCTATATTTTTCACACTGAGCATGTAAGGCCCTCCTCTTTTCCCCAATAGACCTCCCTGACGGTGGGATCGGAGAGCACCGCGTCCGGCGGGCCGTCGGCGATAAGCCTGCCCTCGTGCATCACGCAGAGCCTTTCCACCATGTCGACTATCCTCGATATCTTGTGTTCGATGATTATCAGGCTGAGGTCCGTCTTGACGCTGTTGATGATAAGGGAAACCTCTGAGATCTCGTTGTCGCCAAGGCCCGCGAAGGGTTCGTCCAGAAGAAGTATCCTCGGTTTGAGCGACAGCGCGACGGCTATCTCAAGCTTGCGTTTATCCCCGTAAGAAAGCTCCGAGGTCATGAGGTCCGCCTTGTCGGAGATGCCCAGCAATTGAAGCCTCTCCATGCAGACCTTCATGATGCGTTCATTGTGGACATTGGTGAAGAAGAACTTACCCTTCGATCCGTAATTTTCACCGAACCGAATGGTGGATAGCGCGAGATTGTCGATAACGGGCAGGGAATCAAAAACGGAGACGAGCTGAAAGGTCCTTATGATCCCCAGGGCCACTCTCTTGTAGGGGGGGACCTTTGTTATATCTCTGCCGGAAAACAGGATGGCGCCTTCCGTCGGGGTGTAAAGACCGGTGAGAAGATTGAAGAACGTGGTTTTCCCCGCACCGTTGGGGCCGATGATGCCCACCGCCTCCCCTTCTGCCATCCGGAAATTGACACTGTCTACCGCCGTGAGGCCGTTGAAGCGTATCGTCGCCTTTTTCGTCTCAATTATCGGGTCAGATGACATCACAAACTCCAGTCATGCTTGTTTAAGGATGGGACGGATGCTCATCCGCCCCATCCATCTTATCAATCACTACTAATATCCAAGGGTCTTCAGGTTGGGGAGATAATCCTCGCCCGTGTAGGCCCCGATGATCTTTACGAGGTCATATTTCGCGTTCTTGCGCTCCTTGGCTCCCTTGCCGATGGTGACATAGGCCCCATACTTGAAAATCGGCTGATGGTCGGCCCGCCATGTGCCCTTGCCCTTCATGGAATCGAAGGTGGGGTTGGCCATGAGGGCCTTCGCTATCGCCTTGCCGTCAAGGGAATTGGCAAGCTCCATGCCGCGGACGGCTTCCCTCACACCTTCATAGGCCATTGCCGAATAGGGGTCAGGGGGATACTTGTATTCCGCCCGGAACTTCTTCGTGAAGGCGTCCGATGCCTTTACGATGGCCGCATCCTGAAAGCCTTTCATGTCGTAGTACCAGCCCATCAGTGAATAAACACCCTCCAGGGCTTCCGGCGGCACGCCGCTGCCGAAGGCGTTCGTCATCCAGTTGAACCACACCTTTGAATTCTTCTTGATGCCTACCTCGTACGTCTGTTTGAGAACGTTGATCGCGTCAACCCCCCAGTGGGCAAGCATGACGATCTCGGGCTTCTTCTCTTTGATCTTCAGGAGGTACGATGTGTAGTCGCTTGTTCCGACGGGTGATTCCAGGTATTCCACCTTGATCTTGCGCGCCGCGAAGGCGTCCTTCGCGCCCTCCCACTGGTCGCGGCCGAAGGCGTAAGCTGGCCCGAAGAATATGATCTTCTTGAAGCCGAGTTTGTCGACGATATACGAGGCGCCGGCGTAGCCGATCGAATATGCGCTGCCATGGATGGCAAAGGTCGTTTCGGCCATTTCCTTTTTCTCGAACATCCCGACAGCCACAACATTTACAGGAAAGTATGCGATGGAGGTCTTCTTCACTTCCTTGTTAAGGGCCGCTGAGATAGGCGCGAATGTCTGCCCGATGACGACGTTCACCTTGTTCTCGTCGACGAGTTCCCTGAAGCGCCTGATGGCGACGTCGGGCTTCGACTCATCGTCCTTGGAGACAAATTCGATGGGTACCTTCTTGCCGCCGAGTTTCACGCCGCCCGCCGCGTTTATTTCCTTTATCGCCAGCTTGGCTCCGTCAAGCTGCAGGGGGCCGATGGGCGATGCGGCTCCGGTGAGGCCGAATATAAGGCCGACCTTCACCTTGTTCTGTGCAAGGACATCCGTTCCGGTCAAACAGACGGAACCCATAACAAAGAGACCGATAAGAACAACGATTGAAAACGATCTGATCTTCCGTGACATTACTCTTCCTCCTTTCATGATGTGAAGATCTCTATAATTGTGCCTTTCTCTCCCCGTCTTCATGTACCTCCTTCCATGTATCGGAGCCTATGCTCTTTTCAATGAGCTCGATCATGCGGGAATTGTGCCTGTTGAAGGCGACCTCGGCGCGCTCAGCGTCGTGCGCTTCAAGGGCGTCGAGGAGGTCGAGGTGGTCCCGGTAAAGGTCGGCAAGCACAAGGTTGATGTGCAATGAAATGGGACGCATCTTGCTCTTCACGGTCTGGAGCATCTCCTGGAGCGTCTTGTTCCGGCTTGCCTCATAGACAAGTGCGTGGAAGTCATAATCAAGCTGGGAATAACCCACCAGATCTTCCTGCTCCACGACCTTTGCCTGTTCCTCGATGGACCTGCGCATCTTCCTCAATGTCTTGCCATCTATGTTAACGGCGGCATGCCGCACGGCAAGAGCCTCCAGGGCGTTGCGCACCTCGTAGAGCTCGATGGCCCTCTCGGGCTTCAGGGCAACCATGAAAACCCCCCTGTTGGGAATATTCTCAAGGAGCCCTTCCTGTATCAGCCGGTGCACCGCCTCCCAGACCGGCGTCCTGGAGGCCCCGACCTCCTTGGCGATCTGTTCCACGTTGATCCTCGTGCCGGGACTGAAGCGGTAATCGGCGATCATTTCCTTCAGAATATCGTAGACCTGGTTACTGAGCCTTTGCCTGCTAACTTTTGTCGTTGTCATCATACCCGTAATTCTACGCCCCCGGTGAAATCCCTGTCAAGCTTTTTCATGAAATATTTTTCATATTTCATGAAATAACTACTATGACAAGGTATTGAAACAACAGACTAAGAGGTTTTTTTACCAGTGAAAGCCCTGTCCCGATCGTAAGCAGACCAGCGGCAGGACACCAGGAGTGCTGAACGAGCGAACTCCGGATCTTATACCGTCAGATGGTTTCCTACCGGTTCTGTCTCCTGGATTCCGGCCTTCGCCGGAATGACGGGGGGGCAAAGGCAGGCTTTTCCTGTGCACCCTTCTCATCAGAACCTCCGCGTGCTCGGCTGAGGAGCTTTGGCGACAAACGGGCGTGAGGCAGGGTCTTTTCACATCCGATCTCTGGCAAAGGTCAGCAGGAAATGGTATCGTCTTTTTCATGATGATATTCCTCAGAGCGTCGTCGATCATGACGGTCCTCATGATGCTGGCGGCGGTCGGGTTCGCTGCCGGAAATCTCGTGGCCGACAAGGTCCTCATTGAAAAGAAGGCAAGGCGCCTGACCTTGCTATCGGAAGGACAGGCTGTAAAGACGTACAGGATAGCTTTAGGAGGAGCTCCTGAAGGACCGAAGGAGAAGGAAGGGGACAACAAGACGCCCGAAGGGGTCTATATCATTGATGCCCGGAACAGCAACAGCGCATATCACCTGTCGCTCCATATTTCCTACCCCAACGTGAAGGACAGGAAGCGGGCCAGGGAGCTGGGTGTCTCCCCCGGCGGACAAATAATGATCCACGGCATAAAGAACGGTTTCGGATGGATCGGCGCCCTTCACACCCGCTACAACTGGACGCAAGGCTGCATCGCGGTCACGAATGAAGAGATCGAGGAGATAGCCGCCCTGGCCCCTGACGGCACGCCCGTGGAAATAAGGCCATAAAGCTCGACTTCTATCTATGGCGGGACGTGAGCAAGACAATCCTCTACCTTTCTGTTCTCGTCCTCAGCCGGGAATTTGATCACATCGGAAGGGCATGTGGACACGCACAACCCGCACGATACACAGGCGTCCTCGTCGACGTGGGCCATTGGAATACCGGTGGATGAGATGGGGCCGAAGACGGATACCTGCTTTTCCGTTATCACGATGTCTATCGCCTTCTGCGGGCAGGCGTCCTTGCAGGAGCCGCAGCCGCTGCAGCGCTCCTCCTCCACTGTCGGGTAGAGGCGCTCCTCTCCCCGGTCGAGGAGTATTTCACCGAGGGCTCCGAGAACCTCCCGTGGCTTCCAGCGTTTATCGCGGGGATGGCGCAGAAACCCTATATGGTATTTCCTGCGGCTCCAGCGGGTGGGGTTCCAGCGGAGCTGGGGCTCGGAGCGGTAAACGGAGAGGAATTCTCGTCCCTTAAAATGGTCGATGTAGTCGCCAAAGGAGACAACGCGGTCGATGCCGAGGGCGATGTCCTTTCCGGGGCCGATGATGCGCATGACGCCGTCGGATGCGCTGAAGGCATCTCCTTCTTCGAGATTGATGACGATGACGCCCTCGCGCCGCGCCTTCTCGAAGGTCACCTCGTCGTAGGAGGGCATGACGACGTTCTTCGTCACCACGTAGACTGTCTTGCCGGACTGTCTGAGTTCGCGGGCGGACCCGATGAAACGGGCCGACATGTATTCGTAGAACATAGCGGCGCCGGGGTCATCGACGCCGAGGTAGAACGCGCAGGAGGCAAAGTCTCCTTCGGGCATGGTAATCTCGGGAGGGTCCTCGTCGCAGATGAGGCCTTCCTCCCTGGCGGCAGTTGTCAGCAGGTCTGCGTCCTTGACGGCGAGGACGCCGGCGCCGAAACCAGTCATGATGGAATCCTTGATGTTCATGGGCTCCAGGGCGCCCCCGCAGGCGAAAACCCCCGGGGCGTCTGTCACGAGGGGCTCCTCTTCCGCGACAAAGCCGTATTCGTTCATGGAAAAACCGAAGAGGGCGCCGAGGTCCGCAAGCCCGGGGTTGGGGCGCAGCCCGATGGCGAGGACGATGTAGTTGAATCGTTCCTCCTTGAGCTCTCCATCCACGAAGTAACGCACCGTCACACCCTCTTCGTCTTCCTCGAAGTACCGGGAATTGGCGCGGATAAAGCGAACACCCGCGTCGCGATAGACCTTTTCGAGGTAGAATTCCTGTCCGAAGAGCCTGAGGTCGTTGTAGAAGACGGCGATCTCGGGTTTGGCGCGCTGGAGGGTCCACTTGACCTCGCGTATTGTGTAGGAACAACACACGGATGAACACAGGGGGTATTCTTTCGAGCGCGAGCCCACGCAGAGGAAGAAGCCTATCTTGTTGAAATCCTCGGGGAGGTCGCCGTTTCGCTGGTCGATGCGGGCATCGTATTCGAGGCTCGTCAGGACCCTTTTTCCTTTGTACTCCACGGGGTCGTAAGGGGAAAGGCCGGCGGCCACGATCACCCTGTGGGCCTCCAGTACCTCGCCGTCGCTCAGCGTGACCGAAAACGCGTCGGCCCTCCTCTGCGCCGCCGTGACCGACGCACCCTTCAGAACACGGAGATTCGGTTCATCTCGTATTTCATCGAAAAAGGTCTTGAAGCCAATGCGGCAATTCGCGATGCGGGCCATTGTCCCGCCCAGTTCGGCCGTGTTTTCGAGGACGATCGCATTGTGCCCCTCTTTGAGGACAACCTTTGCCGCCGAGATGCCGCTGATGCCTCCGCCTATTATCAATACGTTCATAACGTGCCCGATTCTCCCATGATATGGAGGAGGAGGTCCGTGTAATAGACGACCTTCCTTTCGCCCGAAAATGTCTTCATTGCCATATGGCACAGGGGGCAGAAAACGACGATGGTCCCCCTCGACCTGTTAAGGACAAGGCGCGAGAGTTTTTCCGTGACGTCCTTGTTGATGAATATCTGGTTCCCGCCGCAGCAGCGGTCCTTAACCGCTCCGCCCGACACCTCCCCGCCGAAGCGGGCGATGGTCTCTTCCATGACGGTGGTGTTCCGTATCGCCGTCTCTTTCGGCCGCAGGAGAATGCAGCCATAGTAGGGGGTAAAGACCTGGCCCTTCAGGTCCCTGGCCTGTTTCATGGCGGCAAAGAAGGCCTCATCGAAAAGGTCCAGCGGGTGCGTGACGGCGAATTCGTTCCCTTCGTCCGCCTCTTTGAGGTTCTTGTAGCAGGCCGGACAGGGAGCGACGATCTCGCTGAAATGCCCCCGCGCCTTTTCGAGGTTCTTCTTCGAGAACCCCGCGAGCTCCTTCCGGTCACCGTACTCGAAAGCACCGCAGCAGTTCCAGTCGGGTATCTCCCTGAGGGTGTGACCCTGCTTCGCGAAGACCTTCTTGATGCCCTTGTCGAGCTTGTGGGCCGAGCCTGTCAGCGAGCAGCCGGGGTAGTAGCCGTATTCCATATTACGTCCTCTTTACCTTGTGGGGCAGGTGAAAACCCATGTATTCCATCCACCGTGTCATATGTTTCATGTACCCGCCTTTGAGGAGAAAAGGCACGGCCTTCATGAGCACATAGGGCTCGTAAACCCTGCCGAAGAGAGAGACCGACCCCTTGAAGGCCTTTTCGAAGGGAGACTCCGCGCCAAGCTCATGGCGCAGGGCCCGGATGACCTCGGGTATACGTATCTCCCAGGGGCAGGCGCCGGTGCAGCGGTAGCAACCGGTGCAGAAGCGCACCAGCGAATCGGCGGCGGCCACATCCTTTCCGAGAAAAAGCCTCTGGAGCATCTCCTGGGGGTTCGTGCCGGGGGAAATGTCGTTCACGGTGCACACCGACGCGCAGATCTTGCACCCCAGGCAGACGGAAAAGTCCTGTCTCCTGTAACCGGTGAGTTCTATCGCGCGATCAGTCTTCCGCATCTTTCAGTTCGTCCTCGACAAAGGTCAGGTAAGGTATGGTCTCGTCCAGGCTCCGGCCCGACATGTAGGAGAACATCCCCTGGAGCCTCTCCGATACCCCCTTGAAGTACTTCGTAAGCGGTATGCCCTGGGGGCAGGCCTCTTCGCAGGCGCCGCAGCCGACGCAGGTCTGGGAGACATGGTACATGCGGATGAGATGGAAGAGCTCCTTGCCGCGCGGCATCCCCGTCGAACCGGTGCGAAAGACCTTGTTGAAGAGGGCGTCCCCTTTCGGCAGGTACTCGTCGCCGTTGAAGACGCAGTCCACGCAGTAGCACACGGGGCACATGTCACGGCAGTTCATGCACATGATGCATTTTGAAAAATCCTTGGTGAACTCCTTCATGTCGACCTGGAATGCCGGATGGGTCTCGCTCGGGCCGATCTCCATCTGGACGGGAGCTTCCTCGGCGTCGCCGTCGAGGAGGGACAGGAACGTCGTGCCCTTGTCGGTATAGGAAAATGCCCAGAAATTTCCGCTCCCGTCGAGCCTGATCCCGGCGTCGCCCACGACGCCGCGGCGCTCGCGGCAGGTCGTGCACGCCCAGCGCGCCGATTCTGTGTCCTTCGTAAAACCCTTGAGTGCCTCTCCGGCCGGGACATCTCCCTCCCTCTTCGAAGAGACCGTCCCGAAGCAGTCGACGGAGACGGCGATGATGTCCTCGGACTCTATCTGGGCCAGCTTGACAAGCTCTACGTAAGACCGTATCTCGCAGGGCCGGAGCACAAGAACGATCTGCGCGCCCTTGGCGAAGAGCCGCCTCAGGTAGAGGGCGCCGTTCATCGCAAAAACGGGGCTCATCAGGGCGTAATTGTCGAGCTTGCCCTTAAAAACCCTGTGATACACGGTGGAGCTGTCCTTTTCGAAACCCATCACAAGGCATTTGTTCGCTTCCAGGAGTTTGTTGAGAGCGCCTTCGAGTTCGCCGTTCTTTATCCTTTTACCCTGCATTTTTCTTTTCCTTTATGTCGTTGTAGAACTCCGTCACCTTCTCCACGAAACGCCGCGCCTCGGCGGCGCTCACCCAGAAGAGGCGGAGTTTGTCTCTCATGCCGAAAGCGTCTAGCTGTTCCTTCAGGGCGGCTATCTTCCTGCGGGTGTAAAAATTGCCCTTGATGAAGTGGCAGTCGCCCGGGTGGCACCCGGCCACGAAGACACCGTCGGCCCCCTCGAGGATCGCCTTGATGACAAAGGCCGGGTCGACCCTGCTCGAACAGGGGACCTGTATGAGCTTCACCCCGTCGGGATATTTCATCCTCAGGCTGCCCGCCATCTCCGACGCCTTGAAGGTGCAAAAGGAACAGGCGAAACCGACTATTTCCGGGTTCTTTCTCATCTTTTCTTCCATTACATTACCCCTGCCGACATTTTCATATGGCCTCCAGAAGGGCGCTTATCTCGTCGTCTATGATGCTGTCCACGTACCCCTTGAGGCTGATCGCCGATGACGGGCACGTGGCATTGCACAGCCCGCACCCCATGCAGGCCGCCTCCTCGACGTGCGCTATTCTTTTTTCCGCATCGAACTTTATGGCCTTGGCCACGCATGCCTGCTCGCACATCCGGCAGCCGCTGCACCGTTTGGGATCGACGATGGAGATGAAGGGGTCCACGAAGGCATAGCCAAGGTTAAGAAAACCGTAGAGTTTCAGCGCCGCCGCCCTGCCATGGTTTATGGACTCTTCAACGTCCTTCGGCCCCGAGCAGGACCCCGCGATGAAGATCCCCTTCACCGCCGTATCGAAGGGCCGCAGCTTGATGTGGGCCTCGAGGAAGAACCTGTCCTTGTCGAGGCTGATCTTGAGGAGCGTCGCCATCTCCTTGCTGGTTTCCGGAGGCGACATGCCGATGGAAAGGACCACGAGGTCGAATTCCCGCTCGAAGGTCTCGCCGAAAAGAGTGTCCTCGCCCCTCAACACCAATCCCGAAGAGGTCGGAAGGATCTCGGCGATGTTGGCCCTCGTGAAAAGGACGCCCTTCTCCTGAGTGTCCTCGAAGAATTCCTCGGCTCCCCGCGGATGGGCCCTCACGTCCATGTAGAAGGACTCCACGTAGGAATCGTCGTACCTTTCCCTGATCGCCTCGCCAACACGCAGCGCGTTGACGCAGCAAACCCGTGAACAGTACGGCCTGCCGATCTGCTCGTCCCTGGAGCCGATGCAATGGAGGATGGCGACCCTGGGCTTGTCCGGCAGGTTCAGGCCGTCGTCCGTCCGCTCGAGATCAAGGGTGGTGACGACGCGGGGGTCTTTCCCATAGCACAGCTCCGGCTTGATCTGCGGATCGAAGGGCGCAAAACCGATGGAGACCACGACCCCGCCGATGGTCACCTTTCGCTCGCCCTGGGGGGTTTCGAGGGTGGCCTCGTAGTTGCCGAAGAAACCTTCAAAGTTGACGAGCTTCGTTGACGTGAAGATCTCCACGTTCGGCCTCTGCCGCAGTTCCTTCTCCATGTCCTCGACGATCTTCGAACCGGGGAGCCGTGAGGGCCATACGCTTTTGAGTTCGCGGACATGCCCTCCCAGTTCGGCCTCCGATTCGACGAGGAAGACGTCCATACCCATCCTGGAGAGAAAAAGCGCCGCGCTCAGTCCTGACACCCCGCCGCCTATGACGAGAGCCGATTTGTTGACATCAACCCTCTTCTCCTCGAGGGGGATGTAGTGCGCCGCCCCGTAGAGCCCGGCAAGAATGAGCCTCTTCGCCTTTTCCGTGTTCGCCTCGATGTCGTCGCCCACCCAGGAGCAGTGTTCCCTGATGCCAACCCGTCTTAACAGGAAGGGGTTCAGGTCCGCCTTTTTAACAAGGTCCTTGAAGAGGTCGCCGTGGAGGGACGGCGTGCAGGAGGCAACGATGACGCGGTCGAGGCCGTGCTTTTCGATGCTCTCCTTTATCATGTCCTGCCCCGGCTCGGAGCACACGAAGGGGTAATCCTCGGAAACGGTGACGTTCATGTATCTCTTGAAGTAGTCGCTTAAGGCCTTCACATCGACGGTGTGCTTGATATTGTGCCCGCAATGACAGATAAAGATCCCCGTTTTCATGAAGAGAGTCCCTCGCTCAGGTATTCCATACACCGCGAAGCGGCCTCACCGCCGGATGCGACCGTGTCGGGCACATCCTTGGGCCCCGATCCCATGCCGCAGACAAAGATGCCTTCCACGTTCGTCTTTGAGGGCGCTATCGCATCGACCTTGATGAAACCGTACTCGTCGCGCTCAAGGGACATCATCTCGCAGAGGGCCTCGATCCCCTTGCGCGGCCTGACGCCCGTCGCGAGGATCACGAGGTCGACCTCGATCTCCCGCAACTCGCCGCTGAGCATATCCTCGACGCGCACGAGGAGCCCGTCTTTACCCTTCACCACCTCGCCGGGAATGCCCCGGATATATAAGGTGCCGCTCTCCTGGGTGCTCTTGTAGAACTCCTCGTAGCCTTTTCCGTAGGCCCTGACGTCAATGTAGGAGACGTAGATCTCGGCGTCCCTGATCCGGTCCTTAACGATGCTCGCGTGCTTCGCCGTATACATGCAGCATACGCGCGAGCAGAAGCGCGCCCCGCTCTGGCGGTCCCGCGAACCAACGCACTGTATGAAATAGAAGCGTTTGGGCTCTTTTCCGTCGAGCAGGATATCGCCGCCCGTCGGACCCGTCACGGAACAGATCCGCTCGAACTCGATCCCCGTTATGACGCCGTCGAGCGTGCCATAACCAAGCTCCTTCTTTTCCGTCGGATCGTAGAGGTCGAATCCCGGCGCGAGGACGATGCCGTCAAAGTCCATGTCAACGACCTCGTCCCTCATGGAATGGTCGATGGCCGCGACCTCGCAGCGCCGCTCGCATTCACCGCACTCAATGCACCCTTCCACCTGGCCCGCAAGGCACCGCGCCGCCTCCGCCATGGCCTCCCGGGGGGCATACCCGAGCCCCACCTCGCGAAAATCGGTTATCCTGTCGCCGATGGGTTCCTCAGGCATGGCGCTCCTGCGCTGCGAGCCGATCCTGCCGGAAAGGGCCGCGACCTCATCCGCCGACAGCTTCTGCGGCTCGGCCCTTTGTTCCTCACCCGCCAGGGCCTCACCCTTCAGGTACGCGCCTATGGACCGTGCCGCCTTCTTTCCCGCCGCTATGGCGTCGATGACGTATGCGGGACCGGTGACCACATCCCCGCCCGCGAAGACCCCATCGATGTTCGTCGCGCCTGTCGACGGGTCGATAGTTATCGTCCCGCCTTTGCCCATTGTAATGCCAATCGAATCCAGGAAGGAGGTCTGCACCGCCTGCCCCAGGGCCGTTATCACACAGTCCACGGGTACGGTGAACTCCGAACCGGCCTTCGGCACGGGACGTCGCCGGCCGCTTTCGTCGGGCTCGCCCAGCTCCATGCGCACGCATTCCATCGTCGCCACCCTGCCGCCGGCACCTTCGAAACGAACAGGCGCGGCAAGGAAGTCGATCTCTATCCCTTCGTGCAGCAGCGCCTCTATCTCCTCTCCCGCCGCGGGCATCTCGTCCCTCGTCCGGCGATAGACGATCCTGACGGACTCGCTGCCGAGCCTCTTCGCTGTCCTCGCGCAGTCAACCGCGGTGTTCCCGCCGCCGATGACGGCAACCTGCTTTCCCGGCGATGCATGTTCGCCGCTGTTGACAGCGCGAAGGAACCTGATGCCGTCGACGATGCCGTCAGAAGTCTCTCCTTCCACGCCCAGGGGAAGGCCCTTCGGGGCGCCCGTTGCCACAAATATGGCCTCATGGGCGCTCTTGATCTCATCGATGGCCGTCTGGCCGCCGATCTCGACGCCGCAACGTATGTCGACGCCGAGCCTCAGGATAAGATCGATCTCACCTTTCAGCTCACTTTTTGGAAGCCTGTATTCGGGGATGGCATATCGCAGCATCCCGCCCGGCTCGGGAAGGGTCTCGTACACCGTCACGTCATGGCCCTCGACGGCGAGGTCGTGGGCGCAGGCAAGCCCGGCCGGTCCGGCGCCGATGACGGCCACCTTCCTGCCCGTCTTCTGCACCTGGGGAACTTCCAGGGAGGCGATATCGAAGCTGTCAACGGCAAAACGCTTCAGGTCCCTGATCGCCAGCGGCTCATCGAGTTCACCCCTGTTGCAGGCCCCTTCACAGGGAGCGTAGCAGACCCGTCCACACACGGAAGGAAAGGGGTTCGTCGCCCTGATGAGCTTGTAGGCGTCGGCAAACCTTCCCTCGCTGATGTGCTTCAGGTAACCGGGCACATTCGTGTTCACCGGGCAGACATCCATGCAGGCCGCATGACAGAGGCGTCCTTCGCGTTTATCTATCGAGGCCTTGTTGGGAATTGCCTGGGGAAAGGGGATGTAGATCGCCTTTCTCGGTCCCGTGCCCATATTGAATTCGCTTTTCATCACCACCGGACAGCCTTCGGAGCAGACGCCGCAGGCCGTGCATTTTTTCATGTCCACATAGCGCGCCTTCTTCAGGATGGTTACCGTGAAGCCCTTCCCCCTTTTCTTCACCGCCATCGGTTTCGACCAGGAGAGAAGGTCGATCTTCGGCTGAAGCGCCACCTCCACCATCTTCGGCGAGAGGGTGCACGTCGAACAGTCGAGGGTGGGAAACGTCTTGTCGAGCTGGATCATTCTGCCCCCTATGGAGGGGCCTTCTTCCAGCATGGTCACATTGATGCCGCAGGATGCCAGCTCCAGGGCGGCGGTTATCCCGCCTATCCCGCCTCCTACGACGAGGACATTTCTTTCCCTTTCGTCCATCAGCCCTTTGCTGTCTCTTTAAGTTTGTCCCGCACCTTGTGGATGTCGCCCACGATGCCGTAATGCGCGTATTGAAAGATGGGCGCCTCCGCGTCCTTGTTGACGGCTATGATGCAGTCGGAGTCCTTCATCCCCGCGATGTGCTGGAATGCGCCCGAAATACCCATCGCGAGATAGACCTTCGGTTTCACCGTTTTGCCCGAGGTCCCCACCTGCCGCGCTTTGGGGAGCCACATCTTGTCGATGACGGGCCGCGACCCGCAAAGAACGGCCTTCAGGATGCCCGCAAGTTCCTCGTATCCGGCAACCTCGTCCTGGCTCCCGATCCCCCTGCCGACGGAAAGGAGGAATTCCGCCTTTGTGATATCGACATCCGATCTTTCCTCTTCCACGTAGTCGATGAATGTCCGGCCTTCAACAACCGCCGTTCCTTCGAGGGCTTCGGCATTCGCCGCCGCAGCCTTTTCACCGGCAAACTCCCTGAAGCTGCCGCTTCGGACAGTAAGGACCAGGGGGCCTTCCGACGCCTTGAACTGCCCGAAGACCTTGTCGGAGTAATAGCTCTTCAGGAAAAAGCCGCCCTCTTTGTCGTAGCCGCTCACGTCGGTTATTATGGGAAAGCCGAAAAGGCCGGCTGTGTATGCGGCCGATTCGGTTCCCGAGGAGGAGTGGGTAAAAAGTATACAGTCCGGTTTTCCCCGCGCCGTGAAGACATTTTCCAGTATCTTGCCCATACTCATGGGGTTGAGGTATATCTCTTCGCCGGCCTTCACCTTAACGATGGTATCTGCCAGCTTTTCGCCCATCTCGTATGTCCCATCGGGTGCGAGAAGGACCGCCTCTTTCCCGAGAAGGGCGGCAAGGCCGATGGAGTCGAGGTTTCTCTCTTCAAAAACACCCCGCCTCACTTCCGATACGATCAAAGCGTAACTCATTGACACACCCCCTTCTCCCTGAGTATCCCAAAGAGCTGGCCGCAGACATCGGCAAGCTCTCCCGTAAGCATCGTCGCCCCGCCCTTTTTAGCCGGGTAGACCCATTTCACTACCTCTATCCTGGGCGCTCCGGTGGTGTAGCCCGAGGCCTTGAAGACCTTGCGCTCCACCTTGGAGGCCTTGCGGATACCCATGATGGAGACATATCTCGGCTCGTTGATGCCGCTCTGCAGCGAAAGGACACAGGGGGTCGCGATCTTGACCCGTTCCTGAAGCCCGCCTTCGAGTTCCCGGCGCACCACCATGTGGTCCTTTTCTATGCTGTCGATACCGATCACCATGGACGAATAAGGAAGCCCCATGATGGCCGCAAGGATGCCTCCCACGGCCCCGAACTGGTCGTCTTCGGACTGGACACCGGTAAAGATGACGTCGAAGGGCACCTTCTCGGCATCAATGAAACTGCGGATCAGCTCGCTTCGAGCGAAGGGATCATGAAGGGTCTCGCCCGTCTCGATGAGAAAACCATCCCTGGTGCCCATGGCTATGGCTCGCCTGAGAACATCGTCGGACTCCGTGTCGCCGATGGATATGGCCGTCGCCGCGCCGCCTGTCTTTTCGACGATGCGCACCGCCTCTTCCACGGCGTAATTATCCCAGTCGTTGACCTTGAAAGGCACCTTCGAGAGATCGACAACCTGCCCTTCCCCCGTGATGCGCAGCTCCTCTTCCTGGGTTGCGGCAACCCTTTTAGTAAATACAAGGATATTCATCTTATAAAACCTCCGTCAGTATTTCGGAAAGCTCCTTCACTATGAGACCCTTTTCCGTGGCCGGATCCTCCAGGGTCATGACGCAGAAAGGACACGCGGTGGCAATGATCTCGGCGCCTCTATCGACGGCGTCGAGCACCCGCACCTCGGCGTTGCGCTGATACGTTGCCTCCACTTCGAAGAACATCCTGCCCCCGCCGCCTTCACAGCACAGCGAGACCTCCCGCGACCGGGAAAATTCGAGAAGCTCGAGACCGGGAACCGCCTTCAGCATGTCCCGCGGCTCGTCGAAGACGTTGTTCTGCTTCCCCAGGAAACAGGGGTCGTGATAGATGACCTTCTTGTCGCAGGACCCGGTAAAGGAAAGGGCCCCGCTCTTGATCATCGGGGCGAGAAGCTCCGTATAATGGGAAACCTTGATGCCCGTCTCGCCGTATTCCTTCTTCAACACGTTCATGCAATGGGGGGAAAGGGCGACGATCTCCTTTACACCGTATTCCTGGAAAGCAGCCAGATTCTCCTCCTGCAATTCTTCGAAGAGACCCGCCTCCCCGATGCGCCTTATTTCGTTGCCGCAGCAGGCCTCCTCTTCGCCGAGGATGCCGAATTCCAGGCCGGCGGCGTTGAACAGCCGTGCAACGTTGACGGGGATCACCATGCACCTCGGGTCGTATGCCTGAATGCAGCAGACAAAGAGCAGCCTCCTGCTCTCCGTTTCCGATACATGGGGGACCTCGAAATCGAGCTTCTGTGTCCAATCGGCGCGTTTGTTGCGGGAACGGCCCCAGGGGTTCTTCTGGACAAAGGTGTTCTCCAGCGCCTTTTGGAGTGCGACGGGTATGTCGCCGTCCTCGACGAACTTTGAGCGTATCTCGATGATGACCTCCGAGGGCTTTACGTCCCTGGGGCACCGGATGGTGCAGGCCCCGCAGGAGGTACAGTACCACGGAAGGGTCTCTTCGACGGCTGACCGGAACTGTTTCTTCCTGACGAGCATCCTCACGTTGAAGGGCGTCCGGCCCGACTCGGGACAGCTCCCCGTGCATTTGCCGCACTGGATGCATGTCAATACCCTGGTTGCGGATTGTTCACCCATTACATGTAACCCCCGGTGGTGATTCCACCTCTATGACGGTCATTATTGCTCATACTCTGATGCATGTCCATATGCAATGAGGATACCAAAGGGCGCAGCAAAGAAACAACCCATCATTGCAGTATGTTACATCGCAGGACCCCATGCGGGCGATCCACCCGGCGTGTCCGATTCGGTAACAGGTGTATCATTTTGATACGATATTGGAGATATCAATCGAGGCATGTTTGAAGGACGGGGGGCTGACGGGTGCGGACTTCGAGATGAGGCTTCAGGGCTCCTACGATTCCCTGGAGTATGTCTGCCAGTACGGGGAGAGTCATTTGAACTTCGTGTCGAGAT
>JAQVWF010000016.1:22291-51393 GCA_028698615.1 Syntrophorhabdaceae bacterium | reverse complement strand
CCGGCAGGCAGGGGACAACGTAACCGCAAAAACGCGCCTTTCGGTGAAACAGGTTTTTATGCAAAGGTCATGAGAGGTATCCCGCATGTTCGCTGTCAATAATTTTGTCACCGCCGGCAAGTTCTTCCTGGTGATTGCCGGTGAACTCGTTCTGATTTTTGTCGCTGTTTCTTTTGTTATCGGGCTCCTGATGGAATATCTTCCTCCATCCCGGGTGAGGGATTTTCTTGCTAACAGATTAACGTGGGTGCAATATCTTCTCGGCTCGGGCCTTGGCGCCATTACACCCTTCTGCTCCTGCTCCACGGTTCCCATTACGGCAGGTTTGCTCAAGGGCGGTGTCCCTTTCGGTCCTACGATGGCCTTCCTTTTTTCTTCGCCGGTTCTTAATCCCGTGATCATCGCCCTGCTTCTTTCGCTCTTTGGCCTCAAGGTCACGGTGGTCTATTCGGTCATCACTTTTCTCGGGTCCATGGCAATGGCGGCAATTCTGTCAAGATTCGGCATGGAAACACAGGTTAAGCCCCTGATGAGCCTTCAGCCGACCCCGTGTTGTGGAGAAAGCACGAAGGCACAGCCGCGTTGTTGTAAATCTGACGCAGTGCAGCCTCTTGTTGCGCTGACCACTATTCAACCCGCGCCTGGGTGTTGCGCGCCGGAAGCAAGGACTGCCCCGCATCAAACCGAACAGGCGTCATGTTGCGGTATAGATCTTGACGATACCGGGGAGGCCGGGCGGGTGTCTTTCAAGGAGAAGATGAAAAGGGCGTCACTATCGGCGGTAGACACCTTCAAGGGTGTGTTCTGGTACCTTCTCCTGGGTGCGGGCATAGGGGCTTTCATCTACGGGTTTTTCCCTCAGGACCTCGTGGTCGGGCTGGCAGGGCCGGGGAACCCGTGGTCCATACCTGTCGCTGCGGTCATCGGTGTGCCCATGTACATCCGGGCCGAAACGGTGATTCCCATAAGCGCCGCCCTGGTAGGCAAGGGAATGGGGGTAGGCACGGTGCTTGCCCTTATTATAGGAGGAGCAGGGGCGAGCATACCGGAGATGATAATTCTCGGTTCCATGTTCAAGAAGAAACTGGTGCTGGCGTTCCTGGTGAACGTTTTCCTGGTCGCCATCGCGGCTGGATATCTGGTGGATTGGCTGGTATACTAGTGCACAGTCTTGGCGGGGAGGCAGAAAGCTTTGCCGCCGGGTGGACAGAAACGATCAAGGAGAGGGTCATATGTCGATCTTTCAAGTGATAGGATGAGTCACCTGAGTGGATCCCAACGCGCCGACAGTTAGCCGGCGTACACTGAGATTTGCCGACGGTACACAGGTTGCGGTTAACAATCTTCATGAGATAATGGTGGAGCTTTACTCTGTCGGTAAAGAGGCAAACAAGGAGACCGTAGAGGAGATCCTTGCCGGATTGGAAGCAGTGGGTAATTACATCCCATCCTCGGAGGACAACAGAAGAGAATATAAAAGTGTTCTCATGGAGGAATATAAGGAATTTGTCGAGATACGCGACAAGGAAAAAGACGGACAAGATACCTTAAATACTCCTGAAGGAGGAACGGGATCGTGACCGGTAAGATCATCATTTATGGCACGGATGGATGACCCTTCTGCAAACAGGCTCGGGCAGCCTATGGCGATAGGGCGATTTTCATCAATGTCGAAGAGGACCCTGAAAAGTTCGACGAAATGCTTACCCATTCAGGAGGAAAGGAACAGGTTCCGGTCATCGTCGATGGAGACAAAGTTGCGGTTGGCTTCGTGGGCGATGTATCCATGCGCGGGGGCACCCCGTTGTTTGGAGGGAACTGAGGGGTGAAGAGGGCCCCTCGGTGAGGGATTGTCTCCTTATCCACCGTACTGCGGTTCAAGATACAAGTCCACGGTGTCTCCATCCCTCAAAACGGTATTGATGCCTTTCTCGCAGAAGTTCAGGGGACATCCGTTTATGTGGACCTCAAAGACAGGTTGCAGTTGTGTCCCTTCACCGTTCAAGTACTCAAGAGAACCAGACGTTGTTGAACGGTCTGAAATTGCCTGGACCAGGTCTTTGAGCGTAATTTCGGCAATGTCGAAATCCATGCTGTCAATATTACTTGACCCCAGCAGCAGATAATTTGATTTGAGATTGACTTTCACAGGTACTCCTTTTTGTTGGCAAGAGGATCGCTGAACAGGCTGGATTCATCAGCCAGATTCTTTGTGTTTGATTCTTTCCGGTATTACGATCGGAGTCGGCAGGATCGGACCGGTCGACGCAAAGCATCGACGATTGCAGATATCGAGGAGGTACTCATCATCGTAACAACGTCGTTTCGCCTGATATTTTTCAATCAGGTCCCTGAGGTTTACGGTTCGCTCGAGAAGGTTCCGCGTGTTCAACGGGCCCCCCAGGCATCCCCCTGTACACGCCAGAAGCTCAACAAAGTCCACATCGACAGGTCTTCCCCGCTCCATGTCCTCGAGCAGGCCGATGACGTTATGTGTGCCGCTCACCTTCATTCTCGTCAGTGCATCTGTACCCTGAGGCGCGTTTGCGCAACAACGACCTTTAACGGTGGGTGCTGTCGCTTTCCTTATTTCGGCGTGCTCCCTGTTTGCAGCCTTTCCTGAGAGTTGCTCGACAATAGTTCGGTAGACAAGATTTATTCCGATAACCGCATCCACGGCGGAATCTGTTGTCATGATCGATCCTTTCACCTCGGTGACCTTCGCGGGGCAGGGAGACAGGAAGAAAGCGCCTATCTCTTCATATGAAAGGCCGGTCTTCTTCGCGACCGCTTCTTTCGCCAGCCTCGCCGCGACTTCCATGGGACTCAGAACTTCGCTGGCATGCTTCAGCAGACCAGGAAATCTCATGCAAATGAGTCTCAGGACGGCGGGGCACGAAGACGAGAACAGGGGTTTTGCGCCCTGGTCCTGCAAGATATGTTGTTCGGTAATGAATGTGACCACCTCGGCAGCCGAGGCAACTTCGAAGACCTCGTCGAAGCCCATGCTCGAAAAGACATCCTGAATGTCCTTGAAAGCTATCTGGCGGGCAAAGTTTTCGGTGTCCAGGAGCACCTGCAGAGAGGGCGCCAGAAGGGCAATCCTGTATGTGTAACCCGAGAGTCCTTCCAGCGTATCGGTAACAGCAGCCTTCGCCTGATCCGGGCAGGTTCGGATGCACTCCCCGCAATCTATGCACTTTTCCTCCATGATGACGGCCTTTCCATCGCGTAGACGGATTGCGTTCATGGCGCATATTTCGATGCACTCGCCGCAGCCTTTGCACCTTTGAGGATCAACGCGCACAGAATGAAAGCGTTGTGTCGTTCCTTCGGTCTCCATATGTGTCACATTCCTTTTCAGTGGCGGTGTTCCTCGTCATTCCCATCAGGTACCTGACAGTACAGGCTGCTGTTACAATCCACGCAGCTGCATTCCATCTGGAGGGTGCTGTGGTGCACCCCGGCCTCCTTGAGTATGTTCTCAATGTTCTTCCTCGTCGTCTCCACCTCTCCCAGGGTCTTGTCGTCAACAAGGATGTGGGCTGAAAAGGCAAAGTTGTTGTGCGCCACGGGCCAGAGATGAACATCGTGGATGTCTATGACATCGGGCATTCTTGCTATCTGTCCGGCCAGGGAGTCCACATTGAACCCATGGGGCGTCAGATTGAGGAAGATGGACATCGTGTCCCGCACAAGCCTTACACCGCCCCAGATGATGATCCCCCCTATGAGGATGCTCGCGATGGGGTCCGCATAGGTCCAGCCGGTCAAATAGATAACAATGCCGGAGGCAATGACACCCGCGGAAGAAAGGGTGTCACCCAGGATGTGAAGCCAGATGCTCTTGAGTGTCAGGTCCTTGTGGCCGCGTCCCAGTATGAAGGCCATGGCGATGTTCCCGGCCAGGCCAAGCGCTCCGATGCTGAACATGATGGGAATGTCTACGGCAGGGGGTTCCCGGAACCTTTCGTAGGCCTCATGGAAGATGAAGAGGGCTATAACAAGGAGGCTCAGGCCATTGATGAGTGCGGCGACGAGCCCAACGCGCTGGTAGCCGAAGGTAGAGTGTCTATCTGATGGCTTTCTGCTTATGCGCACGGCCACAAGCCCCAGGGCTATGGCCAGGGCGTCTGTGGCCATGTGACCGGCATCGCTGAGGAGGGCAAGACTGTTGCTCAGAAACCCGCCAATGACCTCGCCGGTCATGATAAGAAGGGTCACGAGAAGGGTGATGGCAAGGCGTTTTTCTCCGCTTGGGTTCATAATGTAGTATAGGACATCTTCCGGTCTTCCGGGAGGTTGTCTTCTATTTCCCCGGCTGTCTTTGCTTCAGCTTGCCGAGAGCATCGGTTATGTTGCCGGCCCCGTTGTATTTCTTCACGCTCCCTTCCATCTCTATCACGCATGATGGAGTGGCATCAATGGTGTCCTCCTTCAGGTGTCGTGACAGCACGTCGAAGGTGGTCCTGGGATCGAAAGGTTTCAGGGCGATCTTTTTCTCGTTCAGAAAAGCCTCAAGTGTTTCCGCACTATCCAGGTTCTTCCTGGTGGCTTCGATTAGGGAGCGTCTCACGTGGAGGGCATGTTCCAGGTCTTTCTTCTCGTTGATGGCGTAAAGAAAGTGTCGTGCGTACAGCGACGAGTACCGGTAGAAAGGGGTGTCGACGAAGGTGAGGGTGACGGTTCCGTTCTTCACCAGCTCACTGATCAGAGGCTCGATGCCCGGTTCCATGTCCCGGCAGGGAGGGCAGAAATAGTCCGTGTACAATCTGACCTTTACCTTCCCGTCACCGAAGGACGTAAGAAACAATTCCGCCGAGTTGCCGACAAACGGGAGAACCAGGATCATGGCGAAAACAACAAAAAGCATTGCACCCATCCCCGTCGATCTTCCTGGGGCACTCCCGTATGCATTCTTTGTCATCTATGATCTCTCCGTGTACTGCCGGCTTACCGGTGCGCCCGAAGATGTGCCTGCAGCTCTCTCCGCGAAAGAGATCTGCAGCGTATACGAGTAGGAAGGCGCAAGAGAACCTTTGAAGAACAGGGCAAAGAGGATGACGGCGAATGCCATGGATATCGCGCTGAGCACCTTTCGGTCGCGCCGGAAGTTCAGGATGAGAAGCGCGAATACGATCGCCGCGAAGGCGAGGCAGTACGGACAGTAAGTGTCGTACCATACCTGAAAGCCGATGAGATAGAGTTCGATCCCCACGCCCGCGCTGATGAGGACGATGAGAAGCATATCTTTCCTGAAAAGGCTCAGAAGGATGATAGAGGCCATATAGGCCATGCCCACATACTGGAGATCGATCCCCAGAAGGGTGCCCCGGAGGTAAGAGCAGGAGCCTGCGCAGATGCTGTAGTATATCTCGAGGCCAATGGCCAGGCAGGCGAGGATGATGTTAATGAGATGTTTTCGATGCAATATCCTGTCCGTTGCCGACAACCGGGTATCCTGCGAACCGTTCAATTGCGCAGCTTTTCCCATGTCTGCCCGACCCTACCTCTGTATTGCCCGACCCTCTGCCGCATTCAGCGAGTAAGTTCTTGGCGCAGAGGGCGGCACGGGGCACGTGGAGCATGCATACAGGGCCAGGGCGGTCAGGATGGTGATGGTGAAAAGAATCAACCGTTTCATATTACCTCGCAATGGTTCAGATAGACTACCTCGAAGATGACATTTTTTCCAGAACAGCTTTCAGGGCGATGGCTGTCTCTTCGGAGAGCCTGCTGAAATCGTGCACCTTCGTTATCCCCAGTTCTGTGACAAGGAAATATTGCGACGCATCGATTCCGTACCTCCCGAGAGCTTTTCTGGCACACCCTGTGGGGCATCCGTCAATGACGACCATCCTCGCGGCCTTCGCGCTTTCAACGAAGCCCGAAAGGTCGGCACCGATCCCGGCAAGACAGTAGGCCTTGCCCGCACCCTTCTTGTCAAGCTCTACCATGATGCTGTTCGAAACCTGGCCCGCATTCGATCCGCCCGAACAGGCGACGATCAGCGTGGGAGCCCCGGCGCCGCAGCACGTATCCGATGTGCGTGATCCCGTTTCGCAGTTGCTTTGTTGATCAGACATAACGCAGCTCCTACAAGAATTTCTTGATCTCTTCCACGGAAAGGATCTTTCCAACGCTCTTAACCACGCCATCAACAGCCAGAGCCGGCGTCATCATGACCCCGTAGTTCATGATATCGTTGATGTTCTGGACCTTTTCGATCTCAAACTCGATACCCGAATCTTTGGCCGCCTTCTCAGCATTCTCCGTGAGCTTCGTGCACTTGGCGCAACCTGTCCCGAGAATCTGTATCTTCTTCATCATCTCCTTCACCTCCTTACCGATCGATCTTTCATCATGTGTCGCGTATCACTCATCCTGCTATCCATCCATACAGCATGCCTGCAATTGTGGAAAGCGCTACAACGTAAGAAACGAACACTGCGGTCTTCTTCGTGCCAAGGATACTGCGGATGACGATCATGTTCGGCAGGGAAAGGGCCGGCCCCGCCAGAAGAAGAGAAAGCGCGGGTCCCTTTCCCATGCCGGATCCCAAAAGCCCCTGAACGATGGGTACTTCCGTCAATGTTGCGAAATACATAAAAGCGCCCACTATGGAGGCGAAGAAATTTGCAAGAAAGCCGTTGCCTCCAACCAGTGCTGATATCCACCGTGAAGGGATGATCCCGTTGTCGGTCCCCGGCATGCCGAGGAGGAACCCGGCGACAACAACGCCGCCGAGAAGGAGCGGGGCGATCATGAGGGCATACATCCAGGTGGAATCTATCCAGCTTCTGGTCTCGTCAGAAGAGGTCTTTGTCACCCACACCACCCCGGCGATACCCGCCGAGAACGCCAGGAGCGGCCATTTCGGGAAAAGAAGGGCAAGGACGAGAACCACAACCCCCGTTATTATGGTGGGAATGAGTTTCGCCTCGAACCACCTGATGATGACATAACCGAAGAGAATAGCGAAGAGACCCGTCATGTACCATTTTGCGGCATATATGGCGTGCCATATGCCGCTGCTCTCCAGAGGTTCTCCCCAGTTTGCGAAAACGAGAATGCCGATCATGGAGGCCATGTACGCGACATCCTGCCAGAGCTTTCTTTTCGGCTCTTCCGTCGGCATGCAGACCGCCTGCTTGGCCGCCTCTTCCTTGCGGAAGGTGATCGCCATGAGAATGCCGATCACGTAGGCGAACACAACTGCCCCGACGGCTCGCGCGAGGCCTATCTGCCAACCCAGAACCTTGGCGGAAAGGACGATGGCGAGGACGTTGATGGCGGGCCCGGAATACAGGAAGGAAGTTGCAGGCCCCACACCGGCGCCCATGCGGTAGATGCCTGCGAAAAGGGGCAGGACGGTACAGGAACAGACGGCCAGAACGGTGCCGGAAACGGACGCCACCGAATAGGAAAGACACTTGTTGGCTGCCGGGCCGAGGTACTTCATGACCGAGGCCTGTGAGATAAAGACCGAGATCGCGCCGGCTATGAAAAATGCCGGTACGAGGCAGAGCAACACATGCTTCCGGGCGTAGTCCTGCAACATATAGAAGGACTCCAGAATGGCCTTTTGCACCGATACGTTTTCAAAGGGGATGAAATAGGCCGCGATAAAGGCCCCCAGAAGGATGAGGAATTTATATATGTCTTTCATATGACCAGCCCCTTCCTGTTCCGATGGCTATCGTTTGCAGAGGCATACCTGCTGTCTGCGCACGTTGTTCTCGATGACGGCGGTGACGCACCCGAAAAAATCCGTTACGCAGGGGACCTCGAGCTTGTATATCATGTCCGTTCCGACCTTTTGTGATGTGACGATGCCGGCTTCCTTCAGGACAAGGAGATGTTTTGAAACGGTTGACTTATCAAGGCTGAAGAGATCGAACAGTTCCGAAAAGGATTGTGTTCCCTCCTTGAGGCATTCTATCATCATCAGTCTCACCGGATGCCCCATGGCCTTGATGATGTTGCTTCGTATCTGAGCTTCTTCCATGGTTATCATGGTTTCTCCCTAATGCATTATTGGTAAAGATACCAACAAGCCAATATGTTGTCAAGAGTCTTATCTTGAAAAGTTTTCCGTTGACAGGACGATAGCTTTATAGTTTAGTCTTATATCCGGTTATGCAGATTAATGCTGTGGGGCAGGGGTGAAGCTTGGAAGACATAGCACAGATATACAAGGCTCTTTCGGAACAGATGAGATTGCGAATACTTATGCTTCTCATGCATGGAGAACTATGTGTGTGCGACCTGATGGCGGTTCTTGAAGAACCCCAGTCGAAGGTTTCCCGTCACATTGCTTACCTGAAGAATTCAGGGCTCGTAAAGGGTAAGCGGGTTGGGACATGGATGCACTATTCCCTGAAGGAACCCCTCGAAGGCCTGGCCGCCGCTCACATCGGCTTCCTCAAGAAGGAACTGTCCGATCTCGATTGGGCACGAAACGATGTTGAAAAGATGAAAGAAGTGCAGGCAGAGAAGCTTTGCGAAACGGCCGAAAAGAAGTTGTAAGTTTGCAGTTCGAGGGTGAAAGACGAAAAGTAAAGAGATTGTTGGGTTTTTGAACATCAGGAATTGGAAATTGGAGGAGAATCCATGGTTCAAGAGCATCTCAGTAAAAAGCTTTCTTTTCTCGATCGATATTTGACGTTGTGGATATTCCTTGCCATGTTCATCGGAGTCGGCTGGGGCTATGTCTTTCCGGGAGTTGTCGATTTCTGGAACCAATTCCAGAGCGGGACCACGAATGTTCCCATCGCAATAGGTCTCATACTCATGATGTACCCGCCGCTCGCAAAGGTTAAATATGAGGAATTGGGAGAGGTCTTCAAGAACTATCGGGTGTTGGTCCTGTCTTTGATCCAGAACTGGGTGGTGGGGCCCGTACTGATGTTTATTCTTGCTATCGCATTTCTGAGAGGTTATCCCGAATACATGGTCGGTCTCATCATGATCGGTCTTGCCCGATGCATCGCCATGGTCATTGTCTGGAACGATCTGGCAAAGGGCGATACGGAGTATTGTGCCGGTCTTGTTGCCTTCAATTCGATCTTCCAGGTACTTTTCTTTTCCGTCTACGCCTATATCTTCATAACCGTCCTGCCGCCCATACTCGGGCTCAAGGGCGTCGTCGTGGATATAACCATCGGCCAGATAGCGAAGAGCGTTTTCATTTATCTCGGGATACCATTTATCGCGGGGGTGATCACGCGCTTTATCCTTATCAAGGTGAAAAACAAGATGTGGTACCACGAGAGGTTCATACCGAAGATAAGCCCCATCACGCTTATAGCCCTTCTGTTTACGATCCTGGTCATGTTTTCCCTTAAGGGTGAATACATCGTGAAGATCCCCATGGATGTGGTGCGCATCGCCGTGCCCCTTTTGATCTATTTTGTTTTCATGTTCATCGTTTCCTTTTACATGAGCGCAAAGGCGAAAGCTCACTACGGTCAGGCGGCGACCCTTTCATTTACCGCGGCGTCGAACAACTTTGAGCTTGCCATAGCGGTTGCGGTGGCGGTATTCGGTATCAACTCGGGGCAGGCGTTTGCAGCCGTCATAGGCCCCCTTGTCGAGGTGCCCGTTCTCATCAATCTTGTCCACCTGTCACTCTGGATCAAGAAGAAGTATTTTCCCTATGCCGTTGAAACACCTTCGGGTGTTTGTTACATGTCGTGCAAAAATTGAAGGGAAACCATCCATACGGTCTCGCGGGGAGTCTGACCCGCCGCGTGCTGATGGAAAACTGCCCCATGTATCCATCGGGGCAATAAGGAAAGGAGAAGTCTCATGCCAATGGGAGGAGTCTATGCAGGGCGTACTCTGCTGTGCGTAAACCTGGACCATGTTGCCCAATTGCGCGAGATGCGCGGAGGAGATGAGTTTGATCCGGCTGTTTATGCAGCGATATGCGACAAGAGGGGCTGTAACGGCGTTTCCGCCCACTTGCGCAGGGACAGGCACTACATACAGGACAGGGACGTTTTTGCGATAAAGGATACGATTGAGGGCAAATTCGATCTTGAGATCGGCCTCTTTGACGACATGATCGATTTTGCAAGGAAAGTGAAACCCGACCTGGTCACGATCGTACCGGAACTGAAGCAAGAAATGACCGCAGGGGGCGGGCTTGACATAGGGGCAAATATCCTCAAGATCGGGGATACCGTCAAGTTGTTCCATGACGAGGGTATGCGGATATCTTTCTTTATCGAGCCGGACATTGAAATGGTCGAGTATTCAAAAGAATGCGCTGCGGACCTTGTGGAGATCTGCACGGCGAAGTATTGCAATGCCGGAGAGAATGCCGGGATCGACAAGCAGATAAGGAGGATATGCAAGGCCGCCGAGCATGCGGCAAAGATCAGGTTGAAGGTCACGGCCGGGTGGGGGCTCAATTACACGAATGTCGAGCCCCTTCTGGATGCCGCGGGGCTGAAGGAGGTAAATATCGGCCGTTCAATCATATCAAGATCCGCCGCGGTGGGGGTTCCTCTGGCAGTGGAAGAAATGCTGGAAATTCTGGAGTAATCGTGTTTAGTATCGTGGTGTGATCAGTAAGTACGTGAATGTGCCGGCCATTACATATTGATCGGGGTGAGCAAAGCCGCTGGCCCGTCATTCGAGCAAAGGAGGTTTGTGCGTGAAAATGTTTCTTGTAATTGTCATCGTCATACTCGCCTGGGTGACCGTGTATTCGTGTTCTTCGGGCTGCAAATGTGGCGTACCGGTGCCTGATAAAAAGCAAGGAGTCCAGGATGAAAAGTAGGATCGCAATCTTTTGTATGCTTATTTCCATAATGGTGTCATCGGTCATTATGACATCGACCGATGTATTTGCGGGTGAGGTGGCGGCTGGCAAGGAGGCTGCCGCTACTCTAAAGAAACCCGCGGTTCCTCCGGCCGCCGTGCAGTACCCCGCACTCATAGATGTCGGTGCGAAACAATGTATCCCGTGCAAAATGATGGAACCGGTCCTGGAAGAATTGAAAGCCGAATATGCAGGTCTTATCCGGGTGGAGTTCATCGACGTGCAGGTGGATCCCCAAAGGGCGACGAAACTGGGCGTCAGGGGGATACCTACGCAAATCTTTTACGACGCTTCGGGAAAAGAGCGAGCGCGGCACATGGGTTACATCTCGAAGGAGAACATACTGAAGAAATTCAAACAACTGGGTATTGAAGCGCCGAAGAAGAGCCCCGCCAAGAAGACAAAGTGATAGAGAAGGTCTTCATCGGGTTGACGGCGGCCGTTGAGGGAACACCCGCGATCGCCATCGGTGCATCCTTCCTCTGGGGAATTTTGAGCCTTATCCTGAGCCCCTGTCACCTTGCAAGCATTCCCCTTATAATTGGTTTCATTGACGAGCAGGGACGAACTTCATCGAAAAGAGCTTTTTTCACGGCATCGCTGTTCTCTTTGGGGATCATGGGGAGCATCGCCGTGGTGGGGTTTGTCACCGCCGCGGCAGGGCGGATGATGGGGGATGTCGGCCGCTATGGGAACTACTTCGTCGCTTTCATCTTCTTCGTGGTGGGGCTGCACCTTGTCGGGGTCATTCCCATGCCATGGTCCGGCCCGGGAAACATAGGTATGAAGAGAAAAGGCCTTCTTGCGGCCCTCATTCTCGGCGCGGTATTCGGCATTGCCCTCGGCCCGTGCACGTTCGCCTACATGGCGCCCATGCTGAGCATCACCTTTGCGCTTGCCGGAACACGCGTCTGGTACGGGATCCTTCTCCTCGCAGCTTACGCCGTGGGTCATTGCTCGATCATTGTCCTCGCAGGCACCTTCACGGAGACCGTCCAGAGTTATCTGAACTGGAATGAGAGTTCCGTCGGGGCGAGGGTTGTCAAGACCGTCTGCGGGGTCCTGGTGATGATCGGGGGAGTTTACCTGGTGTACAGTGCGTGAAGCCAGAAGGCCTGTTGCTAAACCGGTGATGGTGCACTAAATAGACTTAGGAAGGAGGTGCAGCAATGGAGAAGATCGGTGTTCTCTTTGTGTGTGTGCATAACAGCGCGCGAAGCCAGATGGCTGAAGCCTTTCTCAACACGCTGGCGGGTGATCGGTTTCGGGGCGAAAGTGCGGGTCTGGAACCGGGTGTTTTGAATCCTCTCGCTGTGGAAGCGATGAGGGAGGAGGGAATCGACATATCGGGAAATGCAACGAAGAGTGTTTTCGACGAGTACAGAAAGGGAAGACTATTTTCCTACGTGGTCACGGTCTGCGACGAGGCGAGCGCCGAGGCCTGCCCGATCTTCCCGGGGCTCCGTACCCACACGCTTCACTGGAGCTTCGAGGACCCTGCGGTATTCACGGGCACTCCCGAAGACAGGCTCGAAAGGACCCGCCGCGTTCGCGACGCCATCAGGGGCAGGGTCCAGGAGTTCATAGAGGAAGTGGTACGAGACGATAAGCACGGAGGCGGACAATGAAGAAGATGGTTCTCTTTGCGTTTAATGGTGAAGCAATGTGTTTTATCCACGTATTGCTCAATGCCCTCAGTATGAAGATGGCGGGCCATGATGTAAAGGTGGTTATCGAGGGGGCGGCCACGAAGCTTATCCCGGAGCTTGTGGAAGACGGCAATCCTCTTGCGGTCCTGTACCGCAATGCCAGGGAAAAGGGGCTCATCGAAGGAGCCTGCAAAGCCTGCGCGAACAAGATGGGCACGCTGCAGGCCGCGGAAGAACAGGGACTGCGCCTCCTTGACGACATGTCGGGACACCCCGGCATGGCCCGTTATATCGGCGCGGGATACGAGGTCATAACCTTTTGATCCGGGTCTTCGGAGGCTGTGGGCGGAATTAGCCCGAACAGCAGCCGCCAGGGCTGCCGCATGAGCCGGGTGAGCCGCAGCAACCCCCGAAATTGGGCATTGAAGCAGGGCCTGAAGTGCCGGACGTGTTGTGCGCGGACATGAGCTTCGTCAGCTTCGTGCCGCTGCATGACCGGCAGGCCACTTCCTCATCGGCGGAAAAGACGATAAACTCGCTTATTGTTCCGCAATCTTCACATTTGTATTCGTAGATCGGCATATACTCTCCTTAATGATGGGCGCATCCGCCTGCATGCCCGGCGCAGGTGTGATCGATCGTTAACTCGGGCAGCTTGTTCTCATGAAACAGCTCAAGGTTGTTTTTTATCGTGCTGCCTGTGGCCTTGAAGACCTTGATGCCTTCCGAGTTAAGCTTCATGAGGGCCCCGGCGCCTATCCCTCCCACCACGACGGCGTCCACCTCGGCGCCGCCCATAGCCTTAATGGGACTGCAGGCGCCATGTACGTGGTTCGCATCGCGATTGACGACCGTAGTCAGGTCGTTCTTTTCGGTATTGACGACCACGAAGGCCGGTGCCGAGCCAAAATGACCGTAGACGGTACTTTCGATGCCTTCATCTTTCAAAACCGCAAAACACAGTTTCATATGGTGCCTCCTGCTGTTTCTTCCTGTGATTGTATTCTCAGGGCCTTACCGTGAAGTATGGCGTCGGCGACCTTCCGGTGCGCCGCCTCCACGATCCTGCCGAAGGTTGCCCGTGAGATATTCATCTGTCTCGCCGCTTCTTCCTGGTAGAGCCCTTCGAAATCGGCAAGCCGCAGGGCCTCGAGTTCATCCATTTTGAGGTCGACCTCGTCAAGATCCGCAAGCGGCATCCCGCGGGGTTTGAAGTAATCCGATTCCAGCTTGCAGCAGACACATCTGCATTTTTTCGGGCGAGACATGACCTTATTATAAGCATATGCTCAAAATAAATCAACCCCGCCAATGAAGAAGTTTCGTGGAACTCTGGTTAATCGGTTCTCAATGTGCATTGCGGGGCATCGTCTTCGGTAGAATTGAGGTAATCCACTGCACAGTCTATGTCTTCCCGTCTGCCGATGAAAAGGAGGACGTCGTCCGCCGTGAGCCGCAGTGAAGGAGAAGGCATCCTGTGGACCTCACCGCCGCGTTCAATGCCGATGACCGTCACGCCCGTCCTGGACCGGAGATTCAGGTCCTTCAGGTTCTTCTCGTCGGCTATGGAGTTACGCCTTATCCGATATGTCTGTATCACGATGTTCTTCAGTATATCTTCCCGCTCCACAAGGTACCTTCGGGGCAGCTTGACGGCCCTCAAGGCAAGATAGTTGTCCTGCCGTATCTGGTCGATATGTTTCCGGATATCGTTCACAGGGACGTGCAGCCGATTGAGGACCTTCGAGAATATCTCCACCGAGGTTTCGAATTCCTCGGGAATGACATCATTTGCGCCGAGATGCTTCAACCCTTCAACCTCTGCCACATACTTGGTGCGGGCTATGATATAGAGGTGGGGGTTCGACGAGCGTGCGAGCTGTACGATCCTTCGCGTGGATGCAGCGTCGCTGATGGCAACGACAAGCACGCCGGCAGTCTTTATCCCCACCTTGCGGAGTATCTCGGCGCTCGTGCCGTCGCCATAGAAAATGGGTTCACCCTTTTTCTTTCCCGCCCGGACCGTCTTGCTGTTAAGCTCCAGGGCGACGTACCTGATCTCCATGGAGCGCAGTACCCGCGCAAGATTTCCTCCGTTCAGGCCGAACCCGACTATCACCACGTGGTCCTTTATGCTGTCGGGATAACGCTCGTCACCGGCTTTCCCTTTCACTCTCCCTTTCTCCAGGAAACGAAGAGGGCTGCTTTTCGCTATCCATTCCGCAATGGAAAAGGAACCCCTTATCAGAAACGGTGTCATGATCATGGTGATAATTGAAGCTGACAGAAATGCCTGATACAGGTCATCGGCCATGAGCCCCTGCTTTCTTCCCTCCAGGGCCAGAATGAAAGAGAATTCACCGATCTGGAAAAGATGGAAACCTGTCACCAGAGAATTTTTGAAGGTGTTCCCGAGGGTCATGGCTGTGATGGTGATGACGGCGAGCTTGAGAACCACTATTATGAGGACCATTACCGATACGCCGCCTATGTTGTGCACAAGTACATTGAGGTCGAGGAGCATACCCACGGAGATGAAAAAGAGCCCCATGAAGCTCTCTTTGAAAGGAAGAACGTCGGAAACCGCCTGGGCCGCGTACTCCGATTCAGAGATGATCATGCCTGCGAGAAAAGCGCCAAGCGCAAGGGACAGCCCCATCGACGATGTGAGCAATGCCGTGCCCAGGCACAAGGTGATAATGGATATCACGAAGAGCTCGCGGCTCTTCATCCCCACAATTTGCTTGAACATGAATGGTACGATCCATCGCGAGGCAAAGAGGATGAGGGCAATGACGAGAACGGCTTTTACTATGACGAGGACTATGCTCCCGCTGCCCGCGCCGCCGGCGAGGACGGGAATTAGAAGCATAAAAGGCACGACACAGAGGTCCTGGAATATCAGGATCCCCACCGAAAACCGCCCATGGATGCTGTTCATCTGGGCGTGGTCGAGGAGGATCTTGAAGACGATCGCCGTACTGCTCAATGCAACGAGAAAACCATTGAACAACGCCCCCTTAAGCGGTTGTGCATAGAAGAAATAACTCACACCGGCGATAAGGACAATTGTGAGTGACACCTGCATGGCGCCGCCGCCGAGAACGATCGATTTCAATCGGAAGAGGTTCTTAAGGGAAAACTCCAATCCGATGGTGAACATGAGAAGGACGATCCCGATCTCGGCCAATAGCTCTATCTGGTGAGGGTCGCCGATGAGATCGAAGGCCGACGGTCCGATGAGAATGCCGGCCACGAGAAATCCCACGACGGAAGAGATCCTGAATTTTCCGAGGATGAAGACGATCAAGGCACTGATGCCAAGGACAATTACCATCGCCTGAAGGTATTGGACGATCATGTGATCCCCTTCCCCGCCTGTCTGAAATATAATTATCGGGCCATGCCGCCCGAGCGTTAACGGCCTTTATATAATACGCATATTCGGCTGGAAAACCAAGAATTCTCTTGGGCGGGGATCAGGGGCGGCTTGCGTTTGCCCGCAACCGCCGCGCCTTGATTTTCCTACCCATCAATGTTAGAAACGGATAGGAGGAAAACCATGGTTGAAAAATGGATGGAAGAGGTAAAGAGATCGGCGAATCCGGGCGAACTGGGGATGATGCTTGTCCACAACGGTGTTGTCCGGGCGAGCTCGAAGGACGGGAAGGCCGTGAAAGGCATGCATCTCTCCTATGACCGGGGGCTCCTCGCCGCTGCCGTCGACGAGGCGAGAGGGCACGAAGGGATAGCGGATGTGCGGGTCTGGATAAACGAGGGCGACCTGAAGGTCGGCGACGATATCATGTATGTTCTCGTGGCGGGCCGCTTCAGGACGGATGTGCTGCCTGTTCTCCAGGAACTCCTTTCGAAGGTCAAGGGAGAGGTTGTTCGTGAAGACGAGGTATCGTCTTGAAGAAGCCCCCGGAGAGCACCTGCGCCGTCTGCGATGTTCCCCTTCGGGAGCGGATCTGTACCAGCCCTGACGGAAAGGGCTCAAAGGGATGTCCCACGGTCCTTAAGAAGGACCTTGTCGAGAAGGCCCGTCGGGAATACAAGAGGAAGGCGGTGCATGAATTTGCCCGCCAGGCATCTATTCAGGAGGGGGAGTGCTACATTGACCGGGACAAAAAGCCCTACCGGATGCACCCCGTCAAGCCGAGGATCCTGGAGATTTGCGAATTCGCAGTGAAAATGAAGTACAGGAAGCTGGGCCTCGTTTTTTGCGGGGGCCTTGCAAGGGAGGCGGCGGCGGTCTCGGGACTATTGACCCGAAAAGGGTTCGACGTGGTTTCGGTCATGTGCAAGGCGGGCAGGGTGCCAAAGGAGGAGATCGGTCTCGAGGACAGGGACAAGATGTACCGTGGAGAGTTCGAGGCCATGTGCAATCCCATACTGCAGGCTTTCGTGGTCAACGACGCGAAATGCGAGTTCAACGTTCTCCTGGGACTTTGCGTCGGCCACGATTCCCTTTTCCTGAAATACGCCAGTGCGCCGTCGACGGTGCTTGCCGTGAAGGACCGCGTCATGGGGCACAACCCGCTCGCGGCGGTCTACATGTTGGAAGGGTATTGCTCCTGGCTGGAAGAATAGAGAAAGTGTCAGGTTTCACGTTTCAGGGGGTTTATCCCTTCATGTCCGACATGTAACGGGTAATATGGTTCATGATCGCCTTTTTTAGCCCTGTCGCTCCGAGATTCGAGCAATGGAGCTTGTATTCCGGGAGACCTCCAAGGGCTTTAACGATGTCCATGTCGTCGATCAGCATCGCCTCGTCAAGGTCCTTGCCGAGGGCAAGTTCCGTCATGACGCTCGCGCACGCGATGGACGCGGGGCATCCCCTGATCTGGTATCGTATGGCGATGATAATGTTGTCTTCAACCTTGATGAAAACCCTCAGGAAATCGCCGCAGTTCGGGTCACCGATCTCTCCCGCCCCGTCATGATCGTTGATTATGCCGACGTTGCGGGGGTTGTTGAAATGGTCCATAACGATAGGGGTATACTCGTTCATTGGAGTCTGTGTCCTCCCTGGTTTTTCATTAAGGTGACGAGCCGGATGGAACCGGTCCGTTTCAACTCCCTGAAATTAGCTCCCTGACGTATGTGGAGGAGGGATGTATCAGGGTCGGTGACGATGGAGCCGGAAATGATGTCTATGCCGTGGTCGAACAGTACGCTTGTGAGGGGTGTCGTGGGGCCGAGGAGCATCTTTGTGCTATGCGGAGGGCACAGGTCGAGTATGCCGTTGAGGGTGTGATTGATAAGGGTTGTGCTCGAAATGGCGATGATGTCCGATTGTGCGAGCAAGGCGGCTGTTTCCTCTTCAGAATGGTCGCCGGGCTGCAGCCGCTTTTCGATGACCCACAGATTCCTTGCGGTGCGCTTCAGATCATCGACAAAAGGGAAATGGCCTATTACGGCAATGTTCTTCCCCTGCCCATTCCTGGCGAGATAGTCTCCGGCGTTGAGATCGAGGCATTGTTCAATATCCACGTCGATCAGGGAATTGATCGCCGCGAGTCCCACGGAAGAGTCGGTCCTGTCGTCGGATAGCGCCCCCCTGGCCAGGGAGGCCGCAGTTGTTTCCAGGTACGATCTTTGGCGTGGTTCCTTGCCATCCTCGACCTTGCAATCGTAGATCATTGTCGATGCCAGGCCGCAGTGCCTGCTCACCACCGCCGTCCAAAAGATTCCCCTCGTGACATCCACAACAGGGGCATCGATGGTGATCGAAGATACGATGTCCTCCAGCAATTTCATGGCAATGACCTCTTCCATTGGAAGCGGATGACATGCGTCATCCGCTTCCAATCATTCCATCGACGCTTTATATCTCTAATGGTCGCAGGTGTTTGCGCCGGTGACGAGCGTCCCTTTCAGGTAATTTTCCACCGCCATCTTCGGATCTCCTTCCTGTGCGCCTGTCACGACCTTGATGGCCTGCTCGGCGAAAAGCTGCTGCGCACGGCTTCCCATGCCTCCAGCTATGATGCAGTTCACGCCCTGCTGCGCAAGCCACGGGGGCAGAAGGCCCGGTTCGTGGGGCGGCGGTGTTACATATGTTTCGTTTACGATTTTGCCCTGCGCGTCGGTATCGATAAGCGCAAAGGCCTCGCAATGGCCGAAATGCATGCAAAGCTTGCCTTCGTTTGTGGGTACGGCAAATTTCATGGTGTTGGTGCCTCCTTGAACTGAGATATCCCCCTGGCCCGCGCCACTGGAGGGTGGTATGACAGAGCTTTCCGTGTTGCCTTCTTTTGCCGGGGGCCGGGGGATATCTGCATTGCTTGATGAATAGACCGCAGTAACCTTATCCACGATCTCGTCAAAACGTTTCGCTGTTTCCGAGGTGCTGTAGGTGAGTATGTAGGGAATTCCACTGTCGCCGCTCCTGACGATATCGGGATCGAGCGGTACTGCTCCCAGGAAGGGGACGTTCATGCGCGAGGCCAGTTCCTTCCCGCCGCCCTTCATGAAGATGTCGACCTCTTTGCCGCAGTGAGGGCAGATGAATCCGCTCATGTTCTCGATGATCCCGGCTACGGGAAGATCGAGCTGATTGCAGAAGGTGATGCACTTTGCCACGTCGATGGTCGCCACCTGCTGCGGTGTCGTAACGATGATGGCGCTGGCGCGTTCCTTGATGAGCTGTCCTATGGACAGAGGTTCGTCGCCTGTCCCCGGAGGGGCATCGATGACCAGATAGTCGAGGTTTCCCCACATAACGTGCTGGAGAAATTCTTTGATCACGTTGTACTTGAGAGGCCCTCTCCAGACGACAGGCTGATCGTCGTTTTCGAGGAGGAGCCCCATGGATACAACGTGGAGTTTCCCGAAACATTCGATGGGGATAATCTCGTTGTCCTTGACGCCCACCTTCTGGCCGTTGAGGCCGAGCATTTTCGGGATGCTGGGTCCGTGAATATCGACGTCAAGAAGGCCGACCCTCTGGCCACGGGCCGCCAGGCTTAAAGCCAGGTTCACCGCTACCGTGCTTTTGCCCACGCCGCCCTTTCCGGAAAGGACCATCAAGGTCCTGTCTATCCGGCTCAAACGTTCCTGAAGCAAAAGGTCGTCCATTTCCGTGTTCTGTGTTGTCTGTCCACACTCTGTCATATCGTTACTCCTTGTATATTGATATTATTTGCTCCGATATCTCCCGCAAGGCCTTGCTCACGGGGAGATCGGGTGCATATTCCACTACGGCTTTTCCCTGCCGCTGTGCCTCCGAGATTGCCTTTTCGTAGGGTAGACGGCCGAGGACAGGCATGTTATTAGCATTGCAGTACTGTTCTATCGACTCGGTGCAGGCCGGATTGATATCGCTTTTGTTGATGATCACGGCGGCCGGGAGAGAAAAATGCCGGGCCAGCTGGGCGATCCGTTCAAGATCATGTATGCCGGAGGCCGTCGGTTCGGTGACGATAAGCGCCAGTGACGTCCCGGTTATCGATGAGATAACGGGGCATCCGATACCCGGCGGACCGTCTATGAGGATCCGTGACAGCCCCATGCTCTCCGCCCTCTCCCTGGCTTCAGTTCTCACCATGGTCACCAGTTTTCCCGAATTCTCCTCGCCGGGAAGCAGTTCCGCGTAAACAAAGGGCTCGCCTGCCGGTGTGTCGCATATGTAACAGTGCCCCGCGAGCGGCGTTTCGAATTCGACGGCGGATGCGGGGCAGTAGAAGAAGCAGGCGCCGCAGCCTTCGCATGAGACGGGATCGATGATAAAGTCTTCGGAAATAGCATCGAAACGGCACATATCCCTGCAGATCCCGCAGTCAGTGCATTTTTCATTGATTATCCGGGCTTTCTTGCCGGCGGCGAATTCCTTTTCCTCGATGATGCGGGGGTTAAGGACGAGAGCAAGGTTCGCGGCATCCACATCGCAATCGACCATTGCCTTCCTGTCGATGAGGCAGGCGAGCGATGCGACGACGGACGTTTTGCCCGTTCCGCCTTTTCCACTGACAACAACGATCTCTTTCATGATCTCATCCTTCCTGCGTGAACGCTATGGGTGTCAAGGAGCTTCTCGAGGTTTGCCGCAAGGGTTTCGTAGACATCGATGTAGTGCGGAAGCGATTCGAGAATGATACCGCCCTGTGAATAATGGCGGGCGATGTCCGCATCTTCAGGTATTACGGCGAGGATAGGTATGCCAGCCGCCTCGAGGTAATCGCTCAAGGGTTGGTAGCCTCCCTGGTCCCTGTTTATGACGACACCCGTGGGTATATTGAGGAGCCTTGCCACATCGATGGCGATCTTGAGGTCGTGGAGGCCGAAGGGCGTCGGCTCCGTGACCATGATGACGGCGTCTGACCCTTTCAAGGTCGCCACAACGGGGCAAGAGGTTCCCGGCGGGGCATCTATGATATGCACGTAGGGGTCTTTCCGCCCGTTCTTCACTTTCTTGATGAGGGGCACCGCCATTGCCTCACCGACGTTCAAAACGCCATGGATGAAATCTATCCTCTTTGTTCCACTTCCCTTCCCGATGATGCCGATCTCCCTGTCTCCTTCAGTGATGGCTCCCGTGGGACACACGGAGCTGCAAAGACCGCAGCTGTGGCACAGACCCGGAAAGATGAGGGTGTCACCGGGGAGATTGACGATGGCGTGAAACTGGCATTTCAGTCCGCATTCACCGCAGGATGTGCATTTTTCCTGATCGACAACGGGGACCATTACCTTTGATGGGGCCGATTCGGTAATGGAAGGCTTGAGAAAGATGTGACCGTTGGGCTCCTCCACGTCGCAGTCAAGGTATTGCACGCGCTGGCCGGCTGAGGCCAGGAGCCAGGCGAAATTGACCGCTACGGTCGTTTTGCCGGTTCCTCCCTTTCCGCTGGCCATCGTGATGTTCATGCCCGTCAGGTCGATCATGATGCCCTGGTCATTTTGGACCCGCACTGGGGGCAAACCTGTTCAAAACATGGTGTCCCCCGAGTGTGTGGTGATTTTGTTCCACATTTGGGGCACTGGCATTCTCCCCCGACGCCAAGGCCCTGGCCTCCCATCCTGCCCTTTCTCGTACCCGCCTGACCGCCGCCCTGACCGCCGCCCTGACCGTTCATCTGTCCTGTTCCCGATTGACCTGTCCTGTTTCTGCCTGGCATAATATGTGCCTCCTTCTTGTTTTTCTTACCAGTGGCCTTCCACGTCCGCACCGGCAAGCTTCGAAAGCTTTCCGCTCTTGTACGCCTCGAGAGCTTCACGGACCGTCATTCCTGAGGTATTGAACACCTCGACGTTCGCCGTTGAGAGAACGCGAAAAGCATTTGGCCCAAGATGACCGCTTATCACCACTTCTGCCCCTGTCTGAATGACATTCTGTGCGGTCTGGATGCCGGCACCCTGGGTAGCGTTCATGTTCGTGAGGTTATCGACGGTTTCCAGATCGTTTGTTTCGGCATTGACCACAACGATCTTTTTCGCCCTGCCGAAACGTTCGTCTACCATTCCATCAAGCGTCCCATCTACACTCGTTACAGCTATCTTCATGGGAAGTCCTCCTTCTTTCTGTTGCACTGCGGGAATTTGAGATGCAGCGGCTTCCGCCGAGGAACATCCCTGACCCCAGTGTTTTCGGTAGTGACACGGACCGGCCATCCCTTCATGGATGGTTACATTGCCGCCTTCTATCCTGAGGGCCTTGCCGTTTATTATGGCGTCGGTTATCTTCTGATGGGCGGCATTGATCAAACGATGGAAGGTCGGCTGGGAAACGCCCATCTGGTTTGCAGCTTCTTCCTGGGGAAACCCCAGAAGATTTTTGAGGCGCATTGCCTCGACCTCATCCTGACCGATCACGATCTCCTGAACAGCGCCCAGGGGAATCCCCGCAGGTTTGAAAAACACCGATTTCGGTTGGAATCCTATTCGTCTCTTACAGGTCGGTCTGGGCATCTTCACCTCTTCACGTTTGTTTGCGTCCTACATAATGAATATATATTCAGAATGACCTGTTTGTCAAGGGGAAGGAAAAGAAAGTTTCTAATGTTGCAGAGTTCGAGGTCTCAGGGAAAACAGGTAAAGACAAGAGGCGGCGGGTTTTTCACACATCGCCGGTGAAGATCTCCGCGATGTGTTCTTCGTGGCGGATGCCTTTTTCCATGCGTGAACATGTGGGATGATACACGCGAGGAGGCTCAGTCTCCCCGTGCTGTTTTCATGGTTCCAGGCATTCGGACGGCGACAACCTCTCCACGGGCGCAGACCTTTCCCGCCGCCAGAACCTCGATTGCCACGACCACCTTGCGTTTCCCCACGCTCTTGAGCTTTCCCTGCGCGACCAGTTCAGGACCAAGCGGTGTGGGCAGGAGATAATCCACCTTTAAGGAAGCCGTGACGAAGCGGAGGTTAGGCTGCGTGTCCATGGTCCTCCCCTCCAAGCGATAAGCCGCCGCCGCCGCGGTTCCCGTCCCATGGCAATCGATGAGGGAGGCGATCACGCCGCCGTAGACGAAACCGGGTGCCGCCATGTGGCATGGTTTTGGAGTGAACCTGGCTACCGATCTCTCTCCATCCCAGTAGCTTTTGATATGGAGGCCCTCCTCATTGAGGCGGCCGCAACCGTAACAGTGACTTACGTCTTCCGCGTAATAATCCTGAAATGCCTTTTCTTTCATGAAACCATCCTCCCGCCGGCGATCCAATTGGACTGGAACACAGAGGTATATGTATCATTTTGCTGGAAGAAAAGCATCCCCCTAATTGGAAAAAGGCGACGAGACCCCCGCCGGGAGCCAATCGGTCGGGTCTGGGTCTCATCGTCCTTGATCCATTTAGTCCTTTGCAATGGTAACGCGGAAAGTCTCCCCTTCTTGCTCAACGTGCTTGAGGGTCCACCCGTGGGTGATGGCGGCGCGGGAGACATTCTCCTTGGAAGTGACGGTGTCCACGAGGACGGTTATCTCACCTTTTCCGGTCTTCTTGATCTCGTTCAAGGTCAAGATAACCGGCTGCGGGCACGAAAGTCCTTTTGCATCGACGATAGCGCTCATTTATCATTCCTCCTTTTTCAGGCAGCCTTCTGTCTCATGGTGAACCCGATGAAGAGGCAAACCAGAAGACCTGTGATCACGGCTGCGATGCCGTGAGGTCCCACACCCTGGGGGGAACTTGCCAGGCCGAAGTTATGGGAGAAACCGGCACCGACGATCATCCCCAGGACAAAGACGGCTGCGTCGCCGTCACCTTCCCCTGCAAGGAAGAGCTGCCGTCCCGGACACCCTCCTGCCAGGGCAAATGCCAGCCCCGCCAGCACCATGCCGCCAAAATTCCACAGGGTCATCGTATGCGCGACGGGTTGGTTCGCAAAGCCGGGGTGGAATTGCCCCAGGACCAGGTTTGTCAGGAAGGCAAATACGACCAATGCGACGAACCCCGAAAGGAGATGGGTCTGTCTGAAAAGAACAAGGTCCCTTATGGCCCCCATGGTGCAGAACCTGCTTCTCTGCGCCAGAAACCCGATGGCGAGCCCTATCGCCAGGGAAAGGAAAAGGGTTGCATGCATTGAGCCGGGACCCTTCAGACTGTAGAAGAGGACCCCACTCTTGTCCTGCCCCTCCGCCTGGGGAAAGACGAGCATGAGGACGAGAAAGCCCAGCATCGTCAGGGGCAGCAGCCATCCAACCGACGTGTGGGTGGTTTGCGAACGTCCAAGGTTGTAACCACCCCTGAGAAAAAGGGTACCTACCCATATTCCTCCAATAAGCCCCAGCAGACCGAATATCGCGTTCCAGTCACCGCCGGCGAGGCGGAGTGCCGCCCTCCATGGGCAGCCCAGAAAGACAAGCGCCCCGATCATGGCAAAGGCGCCGAGAATGAACCGCACGATGGGGGCGGACCCCGCCCGTGCCCGGAATTCCTTGAAGGCGTAGGCTGCGACCAGCGAGCCCAGGACAAACCCGATGATCTCGGGCCGTATGTACTGGACGACAGCCGCGCGATGAAGGCCCAGGGCGCCCGCTATGTCCCTCTCGAAACAGGCCACGCAGATGCCCATATTTGCCGGATTTCCCCACTTTTGCAAGAGCTGTGCGAAGATACCTATAAAAGCTCCCACCGCAATTATTCCCCACCGTGTCGCAAAAAACTGTACGAATTTTGACATGAGCTTTTCCCCTGTATTTTTTATTAGCTTTCCTTAGTACACAAACATAGCTATAAAGGATTTGTCAAATCGATATTATCAATAACTATTTCCCGTATCATTCGAGCTTCCTATTGGTTTTCTGATTGCTGCCGCGGCTCTTTCAGACTTCTCCCGGTGATTGCATCCTCCGGGTTGGTTCCCGTTTTGACAATGGCACATGCAATCTGATATAGGAGTAAAAGCATGTGATCGGGGAATGGCTCCGACCACGTTTGAGGTTAGGAATACCCGGAATACCGGAAGGAGCATGACATGGAGAACGAATACATTCTTACGGAGATAGGCGATGACCATATCTGCCGGATCACACTGAACCGGCCTGAGAGCATGAACACCTTCAATACCCCCATGGCGACGGAACTCGACGGCGCTCTTCGCACGGTTGACAGGGACGACAATGTCCGCGTTGTTGTGTTAAGGGGCACCGGCAAGGCGTTCTGCGCCGGCATCGACGTCAGTGAATTTCCCGGAAAGACCGCCATGGAATACAGCGAATGGATAGGTCTTATGGGTGCTCCGATGGTGACGATGAACGATCTAAAAAAACCCGTGATCGCCCAGGTGCAGGGGATCGCCGCTGCGATCGGAGCAGGTCTGGTGGCCGCCGCAGATTTGGCGATCGTATCGGAGAATGCCCGTTTTGGCCTGACGGCGATCAACGTGGGGCTCAACTGCGTCGGGCCCGTGGTTCCCGTTACCCGGTCGGTCGGCAGAAAGCGCGCCCTCGAGCTTTTGCTGTACGGGGACCTGATAGACGCCCGCGAAGCCTTGCAGATGGGGCTTGTGAACCGCGTTGTCCCCACGGAGGAGCTTGATCTGAGAGCAGGGCAATGGGCGGCCCGACTGGCCGCAAAAAGTCCCCTGGCCGTGGAAACGGCGAAGAGGGCCTTTTACACGGCTGCCGATATGGAGTACCACAAGGCCTTTGAACACATGACCGGCGCTCTTGCGCGCCTCTGCACAACGCAGGACGTCACCGAAGGGATCGATGCCTTCTTCGAAAAAAGAAAACCTCACTGGAAACGCCGTTGAGGATGGATGTCTGGAAGAAGTGACGGGCCAAGCATTTTTTCATGTATCATGATTATGAAGAGCAACCTGGAGTGTGTTGGCCGCCAGTGTGGCGCAATGCACGTCGTCATCGGGAAGGCCGCCGATGGTATCAAGAATGGTCTTGGCCGTGATCTCCCTGATTTTCTCCGGGTCTTTTCCCATAGCGAGCTCAGCCGCCAGGGACCCGCAGATCATGCTCGGTCCGCAGCCGTCCGTCACGAAGGAGGCCTCGTTTACCTTTCCTCCTTCGAATCGCAGGAAGATTTCCATTGTATCGCCGCATGGTCCGGTGATGCGGCCATGGGTATCCGCCTTATCCATCGCGTACATGTATTTTGGATCGAGCCACCTTTCGAAGGCCTTTTCGCCGTAATCTCTCAGAGTATCACCATATATCTTGTCTTGCAGCTCTTTTACAAAATCGTCAAGTTTATCAGTCATACCTACTCCTTTTTTGTCTATCCATCTTTTAACCTTTCGGACCATGATGCTCGGGTCAGGACGTTCGTTCCGGGTGTGAAGCCCGTGTGTGAGGCGACAGGCCCGCATTTGATCCTGAAGAGAAAGCATATGTTCTTTTCCTCGTTGCTCAATGTTTCGTAATTGCCCTGGCCCTTTGCGATTACCAGATCGGCGTTCTTGTAATGGCTCTGGAATTCCAGGCTGCAGTCTTCCAGTATTGTTCCCGGAGCGTCGGAACCATTGCTGACCAGTCTTACCAGGTTCTGGAGCCCTGCCGCATGTGCGTCCTCCATGACGGCATCATTGATGACCGGCCCACCCCGAACGGCTGCAGTGATGCGCTCCACGGGCATCTCTTCGATAAGGAGTCGGTCGAAAACGATCTCACCGGCGTTGTCAGCGAGATAGAGAATGCTCGATGCCTTGTCTATCTCTTTGCGGAGGTGTTCAATATCGATGTGAAAAGGTTCGGAAAGGGTTCGCGCCATGCTCGAACGCACTTCATCCTCCGTCAGGCCGCCGTTTGCACCGAGGTCGATGACATTTCCCGTGATTGCGAGGAGGACCGCGGTCTTCAAGGGGTCGGGGCTTTTGCGCACTATCTCCTTGAGCTGAGGCAAAAGCTGGAGCGCAAGGCGGTTGTGCCGGTTCTTGGCATCGCGGTACGGATCGGAATTTCCCGTCAACTCCCTTAGCTTGCGGTGTATCATCTGGCCCACGAAAGGGGGTGACCGGTCAAGATCGAGGCCTGCCAGGCACCGCAGTATCTCGCGTAGAATACCTTCGTGAACAGAAGGGTAATCCGATACAAACCGAGCGGCTTCCAGTGTCTGTCTCACAAAACAGGGTATGCAGTCGATCGACGTTCTCATACCCGTATGCACCGCAATTCATGTGCCACCGGCAACGCAGGGAGAGTTCGACGCTGCATCATATTGATATGAAAGGTTTTGCGGCCGATGACGATAGTCCGGCGCAGTGACACTTCACGTGAAAAGACGGGGGCATTAGTGCAATATGCAATACTACCCGCGTCGGCCCCGCCCGTCGCCGTGAGGCGTTTCGATCTTAAGGTCCCTGATCTTTCGATACAGCGTGCTTGCATTGATGCCGAGGTCGCGGGCTGCTCGTTTCCTGTTTCCCCCATAGCGCCGCAAGGTCTCCACTATGAGGTGCCTCTCCGTGGCCTTGAGGCTTGTAAGACCGCTGTCCCTGGCCGGGGAGATCAGGTCAGGCCGAAGCTCGGGTGGGAGGTGATGGAGCTCGATGACATCTCCACCGCACAGGACGAAGGCCTGCTCGATGATGTTTTCCAGCTCGCGGACATTTCCGGGAAAGTCATATCCCATGAGCCGTGTCGATGCCTCGAATGAAACACCGGCGATGTTCTTTCCCTGAAGATGGTTGTATTTGGCGACGATATGATCCACCAGGAGGGGAATGTCCTCTCTGCGGTCCTTCAGGGAAGGCAGCGCGAGATGGATGACATGGATCCGGTAGTAGAGATCTTCCCTGAATCTGCCTTCTTTGACAAGACTGCCGAGATCCTTGTTTGTGGCGGCGATCACGCGGACATCAACCTTCAGGGGCTCGGTGGCGCCAAGAGGTTCGACGATGCGCTCCTGAAGAACGCGCAGGAGGCGCACCTGCAAGGCTGGCGATATGTCTCCGATCTCATCGAGGAATATGGTCCCGCCATGCGCAAGCGCAAAACGCCCCATTTTATCCCTCTTTGCGTCAGTGAAAGCGCCGGCCTTGTGTCCAAAGAACTCACTTTCAAGGAGAGTGTCGGGGAGGGCGGCGCAGTTGACGGCCACAAAGCGCTTTTTTCTTCTCGGCGAAAGATTGTGCAGGGCCCGGGCAAAAAGCTCCTTTCCCGTACCGCTCGGCCCTTCGATCAACACCGTGCTGCTGCTCCCGGCGATAAGGGGAAGCATTTCGAAGAGACGTATCATCGCCGAGCTTCTTCCCACGATGTCCTCGAAAGTGTGGCGACTGTGCAGTTCCTTGCGCAGCTGCTCCACCTGGCTTAAGTCCTGGAAGGTTTCAACGCCGCCTATAACATTGCCGTCCTTGTTCTTCAGGATCGCCGTGGAGATGCGGATGGGGACCGTGAAGCCCTTGTTGTTGACGATATGGGCAGTGGCGTTCACGACAGGCTTTCCCGTTTCGAAGGTCTTCCTCAGCGAGCACTCGTTCTCACACACATTCGCGTGGAAAACCTCGGAACAAAGGCGTCCCACACTATCCTCTCTTGAAACCCCCGTGATGCGCTCGGCGGCTTGATTGAAGGAAGTTATGCGCCAGTCCAGGTCTATGGTAAAAACGCCCTCGTTTATTGAATCAAGTATGACCTCGCGCTCGTCGACGGCACGCCTGTCTTTCATGTCATGCTCCGGACACCCTCAACAATAATCGTGCTTATTGCAACTATCAACATATGTAAGTATTGCATAATGCGTGATTATCGTCAATCTTCCCGATCTCCACCATGGCGTTACACCCTGTCAACATTGGATTCGCCGCATTCTATAAAGGGTGGTATGGATGTTGCAATCCTGGTGTTTATGGTCATAGCGATAGCAAATTGGCAAAAAAGTGTCTCGCCCGTCTTTGACGTGTCGGACAGACTGTGCGTGATTGAGATCGCTGACGGTGCCGAGGTTCGGAGGGAGACCGTACTCCTGAAATACACAGACCCCTTCGGAAGGGCCAGAGAGGTGGCGCAGGCAAGTGTGGAAATATTGATATGCGGCGCTGTTTCTCGCGCTTTCGAAACCGCGCTGATCAGCGTGGGGATCCGGGTTCTCCCTTTCATATGCGGTGAACTTGAGGCTGTTATCGGTGCGTTCCTGCGGGGCGGGTTGATGGACAGCCATTTCATCATGCCCGGTTGTTTCGGGAAACGTCAGGGGCATCGGTTTCAGGGCCGTCGCGTAAGAAA
>JAQVWF010000016.1:0-22191 GCA_028698615.1 Syntrophorhabdaceae bacterium | reverse complement strand
GATCCCGAGAGAATTCGGGAATTGAAAAAGGCAGAGGCCCCGGATGAACCCGGCAAGACTTTCGGGATGCCCGAAAAGATAGATGTCGGTGCCCAGTGTGTACGAAACGTCGAAGAATACGGGATCGAGAAGGAATTCGCGGCCCTCAAGGAAAGCTGGACTACCGACTGATACACCAATGAAATGAAAGGAGGTAACGGATATGCCATGCGGAGATGGAACAGGACCTCGTGGATTTGGTCCCATGACGGGCCGTGCGGCGGGTTTTTGCACAGGTTATGGTGTCGCCGGGTACGGTAATGCCTTAGGCGAAAGACGCGGGGGCGGCTGTCGCGGTTTCAGGAACCAGTTCTATGGAACCGGCCTGACAGGCCGGCAAAGAGCGGGACGCTATATACCCGGATGGGGAAACTCATTCGCCGACGGGCCTTATTACGGGTCCCCGATGCCTGCAGTGAACAGACAGCAGGAGACGGATGCGCTCAAGGTGCAGGCTCAATACCTGGAAGATGCTCTGGAGAGGATTCGTAAGCAGCTCAAAGAACACGATGAAAAGTTAAAAGGCAGCCAGGGAAGCTGAAGCCAGCTAACAGAGCACGAGGAGCCACGGTGATCAAGCGGCCGTCGGCTCCCGTGCCCCTATTTTGAGAACATAATCCAGGAGGTTTGTCATGCGTATTGCAGTTACTTCTGATGGGCCATCCCTTGACGCGAGAATAGATCCTCGGTTTGGGAGGTGCCGGTATTTTTTGATCATTAATACTGATGATCTCACTTTTGAGACCATAGAGAACGGGAATGCGGCACTTGGCGGCGGTGCGGGAATCCAGTCGGCCCAGATGATCGCCGCAAAGGGTGTAACGCATGTTTTCACCGGGGCTTGCGGGCCCAATGCGTACCAGGTGCTTGCGGCCGCCGCGGTCCAGGTTGTTACGGGCTGTGCGGGGAATGTGCGGGATGTGATCGATCAGTCCCGGGAAGGAAAGTTCGCGGCGGCGGCCGGGCCCAGTGTGGCCGACCACTATGGAGCGGGTCAGGGCTATCCGGCTCAGACGGGAGCCGGCATGGGCGCCCCGGGAATGGGACGAGGAATGGGACGCGGCATGGGAGGAGGAAGGGGTCGCGGCATGGGCATGGGAGGAGCTTCCTTCGGTGGACAAACGACGGGTATACAAAATTCTCAGGAAACAGCCGGGGACGAACTGGAGACACTGAAGCGACAGATGGATCAGATCAACGAACGTATCCGTCAGCTCGAAAAGGAGGCATAATCCCATCGATGGAGATCAGGATACTTTTCGATAGCAAAAAAGAAGATACAGGCTACTTTGCGGGGTGGGGTGTTTCGTATCTTATTGATCATCACATCCTTTTCGATGCCGGCGAGAACGAACACATGCTCTTGCACAATATGTGGTCGATGAATGTCAAGCCGGACAAGATTGACAAGATCGTCATATCCCACGAACACTGGGATCATATAGGTGGATTATGGCGTCTGCTGGCATACAATCCACGCATGGCCGTTTACGTTTGCCCCGGCGTCAGCCGGGAATTCAAGGACAAGATCGCATCCTTCGGTTCTCGAGCTATCGAGGTCGAACCATTCATGGAGATTGAAAAGGGCATATACACCAGCGGAGAGTCCAAGGCGGCATGTCGATACGGCCTGATTCCCGAGCAGGCCCTTGTTCTGAGATCGGAAAAGGGGACGACTGTGATCACCGGTTGTGCCCATAACGGGATCACAGATATCCTCATGTCTGTCCAGGAGAGTGTGGGGGATCCGATCCATCTGGTAATTGGAGGGTTTCACACGCTTGACCTGTCCTTGTCCGTCGTGAAGTCCGTGATAAAAAGGTTTCAGGAGATGGGGGTCGCCCGAGTGGCACCCACCCACTGTACCGGCAATGAAGCTATCCGTTTGTTCAAGGACGCCTATGGGGCTCATTTCGTTGAAGCGGTCGTCGGCAAGACCCTTCATGTCTGAAGCCCTGATTCCATTCCACAGGCATCGGTGACGATCTCGAGGATATCCCGTATGCTCAACCTTCCCTCGAGCTCTTCCGCCTTGGCCGCATCTTCCAGCATGACGAGGCATTTGGGACATGCCGCGGCGAGGACGGTTGCCCCCGTTTCGGCGGCCTGCCTGACCCTGCGTCTTGCCGGGCTTGATTCGCTGCCGCTGAGAAGGTCGATCTCAAAGTTGCCCGCCCCGCCGCCGCAGCACAGGGCCGCGTCCCTGTTCTTTTCCATCTCGATCAGCCGAAGGGACGGGACCGCGGCGAGGATCCTCCTCGGAGTTTCGTACTCTTCGTTCCATCGACCAAGGAAACATGGGTCATGGTATGTCACCTGCGCAGCAAACCCGCCCGAGATATCCAGCTTCCCTTCCTTAATGAGTTCAAAGATCACCCGGGTGTAGTGGAATACACGGAAGTCGCCGCCGTACCGGGGGTAGAGGTTTTTGATCGCGTTGTAGGCATGAGGTGAAAGGGTGATGATCTTTTTCGCACCGAGGCCGTTGAAGCGCCCGATGTTTTCCTGCGCCAGCATTTCAAAAAGGCCAGCCTCGCCCAGCTTGTGGACCTCGTTGCCGTCGCAGTTCTCCTGATTGCCGAGCACTCCGAAAGAAAGGCCGGCCTTACGGAGAAGCATTCCCAGGGCCCGGGCTGACTTCTGCGCCCGCGTATCGTAGGAACCCGTGCATCCGACATAGTACAGGTATTCCTGGCCGTTGTATCCTTCTATTTCCACCCCTTCCATCCACGCGTCCCGCTTGCTTCTCGCACTGCCATAGGGGTTGCCATGGAGGTCGATATTTTCGAGGAATCTCTTAACGGCCCCAGGGATTTTTCCCCGCTCTATCATCTCGCTCCTTGCCGCCACGACCATGTTCACGATATCTACATTGAAACTCAAGGGGCATTTGACCTCGCAGTTTCTGCAGGTGGTACAGGAATAGAGGATCTCCGCGAGGTGTTCCGACCAGTCGAGCTCTTCATTCAACCACGCCCTTGTCAGCCACAGTCTTCCGCCACACGAGTAGGGTTCCATGCGGAAGCGCGCATAAGGCGGGCAGTTGTTCACATCCATCCAGTTTGTTGGGAATTTGCAGTATCCGCACCTGAAACAGCGGTGTATGACATCGTTGAATCTGTAGGTATCGGTGAACATCATATACCCTCCCAATTTCCCGGGTTCATGATGCCGCCTGGGTCGAGAACCTCTTTGATCCGTCTCATGAGCGCCCGCGTGCCGGGGTGGAGGAGCCCGATTGTGAGCTGCTGACCGTAGGTGCCCGGTTTCCATATCACCCCGCCCAACTCAAGGACAAGGTCATCGGTTTCGTGGAGCGCCTCTCTTGCCTGCCGCATCGTTTCGGGGTCGGCCCTGTTGAAGGCATAGGTCCATGCGAACATCATCGAGTGCCCGACGCCGATGCACCGCCCCGTCACCGTGTAGGGGATGTCGTGTCTTTCCGATATCTCCCGGCCTCTGCGATAACACTCCGGGTATTTCTCAATGGGCATGATGCTGCCTACGTATTCGAAACCGCCGCCCTTCTTGTAGTCGGAGGTCTTCGATATCTGGGGATGTTCGAGCCCCCGCGTGAATCCAAGGTATCCTCCGTCCCCCCGGCTGATGTATTCGCCCAGGGCGTCGTCCCAGATCAGTTCCTGTTTGAACTCAAGCTCTTTCTCCGAGTTGGCGGCGATATTCACCGTGAAATGCTGGAGGCCCAGTCCGAAGGGCGGGATGGCGCGGCTGTATGCTATGACGTCCTCCGCCATTTGTGTTGCGGTGATCTTCTCTATGATCTCCGGGACAAGTTCCTCGTCTTCCACCACAAACTGACCGACACCCCTGATCCGTTTGGCGGGATAGAGCCGTATCGATAATTTGGTGATAATACCGGTGGTCCCGCACCAGCCGAAAAAGAGGCCGACATCTGGAAGCGGATGATTGGTGAACCACGAAACGCCTATGGCGCAGGAACCGAAACGGCAGACCTCCCCCGTCGGCAGGACGACCTCGAGGCCGTTGACCTGGTCGGAGTTGAAGCCGTAAGGTTGGGCAAGATCGCCCTGCCCGTGGATGAGCACGTTCCCGGCGACGGTGGCGGTCGGCGGGGCTCCGGGCTCGGAGTGCGTCAGGGAGGGATGGTTTCTTGCCAGGTAGGAGGTCAACTGTGCCTGTGAGACGCCGCATTCCAGAACGGCATATCGACCCCGCTCGTTCACCTCCAGTATGCTGTCCATGCGCTTGAGATCGACGAGGATGCCTCCTTTAAGGGGGACCGCGAGGCCGGCAAGCGACAGTCCACCGCCGAGGGGAACCACGGGGACCTTCTCCCTGTTGGCAAGACGCACTATCTCCTGCACCTGTTCTGTCGTTCGTGGTGCCGCGACGTAATCAGGTCTGCGAGGCTCCGCCGTCCCCAGGTCGAAGGAATAGATGTAGAGCTCTTCGGGCCTGTCCGAAACGTGCTCTCCGTCCACGATGTCCACAAGCGCCCGGTAGATCGATTTCATCGGGTCACCTCCCATCCGGCGGGCGTCTCGCCGATCGCGAACCGGCAAAGATCGCTCATATGCACGGGCCTTATACCTTCCCTGCCGACCATGTCCCCAAGCGTTTGAAGACAGGCCGGGCAATTGAAGACGCAGACCTCGGCCCCCGTCTTCTTCATGTCTTCGATGTTCTTCTTCTGGATCTCGGCGGCGCGCTTGCGGCTGCCCTCCCTTCCCTGTCCCTGTATCGTCCCGCCGCAGCACAGGGCATTCTCGTCAACGAATTCTCTTCTCACCTCTTCAGCGCCTATGAGCCGGAAGATCTCTCCCACGAAACGGTGCTTGTCCGGTGACAGGCGTGATGAGCAGGGGCGCTGGTAGGTCACCTTGAGACCCACGGGCCTGATCAGCTCCTTCAATTCCGTCAGGCGCTCATAGAGGTACTCGTAGAAATGTACGGGAGTGAAGGGTACTTCGATCCCGACAGCGGGACAATAGGAGGCATATGTTCCGTAGCATTCATCGTGAAAACAGACAACCTTTGTCGGTCTATACCGTTCTATGGTTGCGATGATACCGGGCAGCCTCTCCTTGATGACGGAGCTTTTGCCGTAGTGAAGGTACATGAGCTGACAGAAGTAGTGGAACATTTTCCGTCCATCCGTTGATATTATGGGAAGTTGTTCGAAGAGCCTTCCCTGGATAAGGGGTGTCAGTTCGGAAAAGGCGCCCATGTTGAGCAGGGGTCCGTTAATTTCCTTTACGTCAGGTTCTCCTCTGAATGGCACGCCCAGGTTTATGGCCCTTTTGACAAGCGGCCGCGGTACGGGGGATACCCCCAGCGCCTCCTGCCTTTCCACGATCAGATAGAAAGGATGGTTGTCCATGGGACAATATTCCTCGCATCCGTAGCAGGTCACGCACTGGTGGAGCACGAAGGAGTCCCCGCCCCGGGCGATCTTTACCATCTCCTTTGCTATCCTGCCCCGCTCGATGTCTATGTGCTGACATTTTGCAAGGCAATCCTGACCCTCGCAATGAAGGCATTTGTTTTCATCAAATTGAAGAGCGAACATTGAATTCCTCCGCAGTATTTCTTTCTAACACAGAACGCTTCCCTTTTTAAACACCCCCGGCGCGAGTCCTTTGCAGGCAACGATCCCTCGGGAAATGTGGTATATACTATTGATAATGATCCCGTTCAATCATCTGGGCCCTGTTTTCAAAGCCTTTTCCTCCCTCGTTTATCCCCGCGCCTTCAGGACGGTCTTTGCATCATCGCTGGAGAAGGTTCCCGATGGAGGGAGCGTACTTGATGTCGGTGCAGGGACGGGGATACTCTCCCAGTTTGCCCAGAGGGCGCGAAACGACCTTATGTACACCATGATCGACCCCGCCCCGGGCATGTTGAAGTTCGCGCCTGACTTTGCCCGGAAAGTGTTGGGCAGGGCGGAATACCTGCCTTTTGCGGAAAAGTCGTTTGATGCAGTGTATGCCGGTGACTGCATACATCATTTCAACGATCCCCGGCGGGCCATAAAGGAACTTAAGCGGGTCTTGAGGGAGGACGGCGTTTTGACTCTTTTTGAGATCGATCCCGGAAGCGTCCTGGGAGGCGCAATAACCCGCGGCGAGAGAATGTTCAGAGAGCCGGCGCATTTCTACAGACCCGGGGAACTTGCCGAAGCCCTGGCTGGACATGGCTTCGAAAGCAGGATTGTACGGTACGGTTGGCGGTATTCGATAATAGCATATCTTCATTTTTTGGTTATTGTTTTGTCATGCCGTTAACGGTATATTGATTTGGGTTGACACGGTGCAGGCAAAAAAGTACAGTGTTATGAAATCCGTATTCGTGGCACTCATTGATATGAAGGAGGGGTTATGGCGAAGGTTAACCTGAAGCGCTACGGGCTTTATCTCATCAGGTGGCAGCTCTCGACGCCAATCCTGGCCGTCGTTCTATATATACTTTCCGGCACGGGCAAAATAATGGCAACAACCATCGCCAATCTCATAGGCGGTCTCATATTCTTCTGGGTCGACAAATTCATTTTCACATCGGAGCTGCTTTCAGTCCAATGGGAAGTCAAAGACGCGGTGGTCTGTGTCGATTGCGGGAAAGAGGCACGGGGTTACCGCATCGTCAAGGCCGCAGGATATGACAAGAGCCGGGATGCGCTGCCGGAATTCCGATGCGAGGAGTGTTCCAAGAAAAAGACGGAGGAGTTGCGAGAACAGGGCATAGAGGTCTAGGCCCATCGAAATATAGGAGACATGATTTGGAATCAGAACTGAAGGTTGTTTTGCTTGCCCACACGCCCCATCCCGAGGAGACCGTGGCCGCGGCGGCGAAGTTGTGCTACAGCGCGTCAGATGTGGACGCCATTAAGGAAACGGTCCAGGCAAAGGACCAGCACTCTTTCATCGAGAGACTCGTCGACATGGGGCACCTGAGCCCCATTGAACATGCGTGCTTCACGTTTGCCGTCGAGGGCATTTCGCGGGCCTGTTCCCACCAGCTTGTGAGGCACCGTCTCGCGTCGTACAGCCAGCAGTCACAGCGGTACGTCGGCATGGGAGATGGGTTCGGATATATCATTCCGCCATCTATCGATACCGACCCCGTTCTCAAGGAGCGCTTCGGTTTTTTCATGGAAGGGATACAGGAATTCTACAATGAGCTGATCATGGCGATGAAGGCGCGGGGCATCGAGGGTGAATCGGCATATGAGGACGCACGGTTCGTTCTCCCCAATGCCGCCGAGACAAAAATAATCATGACCATGAACGCCAGGGAACTCCTCCATTTCTTCGCGCAGAGATGCTGCCGGCGCGCCCAATGGGAGATACGAGCCATGGCCACGGAGATGCTCAGACTCGCAAGACGGGCGGCCCCGGCGATCTTTCGCGATGCGGGACCGGCTTGCCTTTCCGGTTCATGCCCCGAGGGGGCTTATTCGTGCGGCGGGGCCGAAGAGGTACGGGAATTGTTCCGCACTATCTAGAAGGACACAACACTTAGGAGGTGAAAAATGGGCAACGTCAAGACATACAAGGACATCGATAGATCGATCCTCAAATCCATACCCAACCCCACGAAGGAGGCCTATGAGATCAAGATAAAGATCCCCGAGTTCACTTTTCTGGGCGTGGGCGAACAACCGGATTTTGCGGTCGTGTATCTGACATTCTATCCGAAGAAAAAGGTCGTAGAGCTGAAATCCCTCAAGCAGTATGTCTTCCAGCTCAGGGACATAATCGTCTCCTATGAGCGTCTCATCAACATAATGTATGACCACATCATGGAGGCCTACGAGCCCGACCGGGTCCGTATCGTCATGATATGCCACCCGCGCGGGGGCATCAGCTCCAAGCTGACCATCGATTCCGACTGGGGCGCCCGGGGAGGCGAGGAGAAGTACCGTGACTGGGTCGGTATAGAGGACGGCTGGGGAGTATCCATGTGAAATGACCAAAGAAAGAGGATAATGACCAATTCACCACATTCCAATGACCAAACGGAAAGACAGCGGCATAACCTCATCCCGTCTCTTTTGGTTCGGTCAATCGGTTATTGAAATCTGGTCATTGTTTTTGCTTTTTCGGTTTACGAGAAGCGAGAAGAAGAGCGCTACAATACAAACGACTCCCCCAAAAAGATAGGCATCCTTATAGCCCGTGAAAGACCCCGGCCTCAGGGCGGATGACCGTGACATGATCATCTCGAAGAGGCACACGCCCAGCACCAGGCCGAGGCTGTTAATGGTGTTGAAAACTCCCGATGCGCTGCCCTGCTTTTGGGCAGGCGCGAGGCTCATGACCTGGTTGTTGTTCGGTGATATGAAAAAACCGAAAGAGAGCGATATCCATACAAGAAAAATGACCACCGCCAGAAGCCCGGGAGCGGCCAGTGTGAAAGCGAAGACAAAGGAGCACAGGGCTGCCGAAAGCATGGCGAAGCCGCAAAGGATGCTCGGGCGTATCCTGTCGGATATGCGTCCCGCGAAGGGTCCCACGGCCATGTAGATGACCGAGTAGATCATGATGACAAGGCCGACGGTCACTGTGGAAAGACCCTTGCCCACCTCCAGATAAAAGGGAAGGAGGAAGGAGTTGCCCGCAAGGAGCATGTACGCGAAGAGCGTGGAGGCGACGGCGGCGCTGAAGTGAAAGTCCTTGAACAGCTTCAATTCGAGAAGAGGTTCCTCACATTTTATCTCACGTATGAAAAAAGCGGCAAGGAAAAGGAAGGAGGCCGCAAAGCACCCCATGATCCTCGGCGACGTCCAGCCAAATTCCCGACCCGTATTGAGACCGTAGAGCATAAGGGCGAGACCGGCGAAGCTCAAAGCGGCGCCAAGCATGTCGAACCCGGCTCTCCTGAGTTTTCGGGAATCGGACCGGACCTCATCGGGTATGTATCTGTTCACGGCATACATGGCGAATATCCCGAAGGGCACGTTGACGAGAAAGACCCAGCGCCAGGAAAGATAGCCGGTGATGATCCCGCCGACCGGCGCCCCGATGGCAATGCCGAGGGCTGCGCCTGTGGCGGCGATGCCGAACGCCCACCCCGTGATCTCATGGGGCAGGAATCTGGGGATGACGGCAAAGGCGATGGCAATGAGCATGGCACAGCCGATTCCCTGAACGAACCGGGAGGCGATGAGCATTTCCAGCGACAGGGCGACTCCGCACAGGAGCGACCCGATGGTGAAGAGAAGGTAGCCGAGGAAAAAGACCCGTCTGAGTCCGAACCGGTCGCCCAGCTTGCCGAAGAGAAGCAGCGTGCTTGTCGAGACAAGAAGATAGACAAGGACGACCCAGGAAACCTCAGCGGTGGTCACATTGAAGCGCGTCGCGATCGTGGGCAGGGAGATGTTGACGATGTAGCTGTCAAGCTTGGACATGAAGGCGCCAAAGGCAACCGTTATTACGATCCAGCGGTATGCGGACGGCCGTTCGGATTGGGAAGGCATACGACAACCATTGTGAATGAATCGGCACCATTTTTCAATATATTTGTTCCGGCGCCGCGATCTATGGAACTGCGGCTGTAAGCATGGTAACATGTCCGGGGAGAACGCGGCCTGTGGCGGATGAAAAAGACACAGAGGACCTGAGGGAAAAGTATTATCACTGCATGGGGACTGCCCTGACGGAAGAGGGCGACCTGGAAGAGGCCGTCGTGTTCTTCCAGAAGGCGATCGATATCCGCGAGACCGCGTATGCCTGGTGCGGACTGGCTCGGGCACTTCGCGCCGCCGATGACATGGCAGGAGCCGCCGGGGCGATGTCTCGGGCGATCAAGCTTGCACCCGGCACCGCCGAATATTACCATGAACGCGCAGGGTTCCTCGAGGCGCTCGGCAGGCCCGACCTCGCCGATGACGATGTGAAAAAGGCAATCTCCCTCGACAGGAACTACGAGCGCATCGATACCGTCAGGTGGGCGGCGCGTGTTGTGGACGGCGCCTTCTCTGTCCCCGCCGGCGTTGGTGAGGAAAAAAGCTCGCGGGTTCGGTCGAAAGAATTGCGCCATATCCTGGACGGAGGAAACAGGATCGATATCTTTGATAGACCCTCCTGTCCCGTCCTTTGGTGTCCGGCGTATTGCTGCCATTTCACCGGCAGGCTTCTGTTGCATGGAGTTACGATAGGGCCGTGGAAGCTCCAGGGCCTGCACAGGTATTTCGTGGAAGAGGGCTTGTGCGAAGAGGACCTCCTCGAGGTTTTTCCCGTGGCCGAAGCGGAGCATGGAGAAAGTCTCTTCCCGCCGCAGGACATCATAAAGCCGGGCGGTGTCGCATCTGTTACATTCCCGCGGCAGAAAAAGTCTTCACTGGGTGGAGAGCTCGCCAGGGACATACCGAAGGGAAAGGACTACCGGACCCTCATGTGGATAGGACAGGACGCCAGACCCTGCGTCTTCCTCTCCGGCGGGAGGTGTTCGCTCTATGATGTTGGCGACAAGGCGAGTCTTGAGTCCTGCGCATCCTTTCTCTGCATGACCGGGTTTGTCTTCGTGGTTCTGAGATCCCTGGGTCTTTTTGACGCAGAGGCGATGAGGGCAAAACCCATGGCGCAGCTCAACGATATTGCCGTGGATGTGCTCGTCATCCTGGCACGTGACGTCTATGGCAGCGGCGAGGCCATGGCATTGTCCGAGGCCATGGAACAGGAACTGAAAACGGCTGTTGAGGAAGACCTTTCCTGTAATGACGCCCTGCGCGACTCGGCGGTGGAGCGATACGACCTCCTGAAGATCCGTCATGACGACCTGATAGATGGACTCGTCGCCTCAGCGGGAAAAGAGATTGCCCGCCTCTTCACGGGGCGGACCGCATAGGAGCGAAGGACGGGCCGCCTGGATATCCGTCAGGCGATCCAAACGTTTTCACATTCTAGTGCGGGTATAGACATGGTTGATGATCGCCTCCTGGAGAGCGGTGGCGGCACGGTTTGAGCAGTAGATCTCGTTTTCAGGCAGACCGCCCAGGGCATTGGCGATGTTTTCACCTTCAATCATGACGGCCTCATCGAGGTTCTTGCCGATGGCAAGTTCCGTCATGATAGAGGCGCAGGCGAGAGAAGTCGAACAGTCTTTGATCTCATACTTGATATCCGTTATTACATTCTCTTTGACCCTGATAAAGACGCGGAGGTAGACTTCGCGCGATGGATCACCGATCCCCCCGATACCGTCAGGGTCCGTCATGCTTCCCTGGTTTCGCGGATTTTTGGAATGCTCGATGACCTTTTCCCTGTGGTCGACCATGTTCCCCCGTACTCCTTCGGTAAAATTGAGCCTTACTATACCATAAAGCGGCAAAAATCACTTCCAATTGCTCTTTGTTTTGTGATACCTAAATGATTGGTTAACGAAACGCAATGATTTTGGAGCATTGATGGAAAAGATAAGGACCCTCCGGGGATTTCGCGACATCTTCGGGGAAGAACTTGACAAGTTCAGGCGCATAGAAAGGGTGTTTCGGAAATACAGCGGTCTTCTCGGCTTTCGGGAGATAGAGCTGCCCGTTCTCGAAAAGACGGAGCTTTTTGTCCGGAGCATCGGAGACACCACCGATATCGTCGAGAAGGAGATGTTCACTTTTACCGACGTGGGCGGCGATTCGCTGACGATGAGGCCGGAAGCTACCGCAGGCATGGTCCGCTCTTATCTGCAGGAAGGTCTTTACGCAACGGAAAGGATGACAAAGGTTAGTTCCATCGGCCCCATGTTTCGCCATGAGAGGCCGCAGAAGGGCCGCTACCGGGAGTTTCACCAGATTGACGTGGAGGTCTTCGGAATAAAAGAAGCCCTCGTCGATGCCGAATTGATCTTTATGATCCGCAGGATCCTTGACGAACTCGACATCGAACGCTATCGGATAGAGGTCAACAGTGTTGGATGCAAGACCTGCCGGGAATCCTTTCGCAAGGTTCTCATGGATTTCTTTGAAACGAGGAAGCATGAGCTTTGCGAGGATTGTCTGAGAAGGCTTGAAAGAAACCCGCTCAGGATCTTCGATTGTAAGAATGAACAGTGCATCAGGGTCACCGGTGACTCGCCCCTTCTTTTTGATTCGCTATGCGGCGAATGCAAGGATCACTTCGGGCTTTTTGAGAGGTATGTCAAGGAATTCGGCATCGATGTCGAGATCAACAAACGTCTCGTCAGAGGTCTCGATTATTACACGAAGACCGTTTTTGAGGTCACGTCGGAGGACCTCGGGGCCCAGAAGGCATTCATTGCCGGCGGCAGGTACGACAACCTTGTTGAAGAGATGGGCGGACCGGCAACTGCGGGCATCGGTTTCGCCATCGGCGTCGAGCGCCTTGGCATGCTCGTGCCGAACTCTCCTGAAAAGGCAGAAAAACGATGCTTCTTCGCTTGCGTCGGGGACCGGGCCAGGGATTATCTCATTTCCTTCCTCAGGGTGTGTATCCCCGAAGGAATAGCTCTGAAGTACGCCTATGACGCAAAATCCCTCAAGGCCCAGATGCGCTACGCCGACAACCTGAAGTGTGACTTTGTCCTTATTCTCGGCGACGACGAGATCGAGAAAGGCACCATCACCCTCAGGAACATGGCGGATAAATCCCAGCAAGAATTTCCCCTTGACCCGGAAAAGGTGATTGAAGAGATCAGGAGACAGGTAATGGGTAACCCATAACCTGTCTTTAATTCCTGTCTTCTCCAGAACCCAGCGTTTCAAGCGTTGACGTGGAAAAAAGGAAAAATTTTCTAGCCATTTTTTTTTATATCTAATACAATCTCAATTATCAATGATATACACTGTCACATTGGATCCGATGCTCGAAAGACTTGTCGGCGTGGAAGAACTGCTGTACGACGACGTCAACTGTATTACCCATGAGAACAAGAAACCTGGAGGCAAGGGGATCGATGTATCACGGGTCATCAAGGAACTTGGCGGCCGGAGCGTCGCCCTGGGCCTTGTGGGCGGCTACAGCGGTCTTGAACTGACGGACATGCTTGACGGCGAGGGCATTGTCACGGATTTTACCCGCATCGCCGGGGAATCGCGTTCCAGCATAACGATCTTTCAGCAGAAGAAGAAGATCAAGACACTGTTGTGCACTTCGAGTCCGGCAATAGGGGAGGATGAAGCAGACTCCTTTCTGAATAAGGCCAGGGAGATCCCTGAAGGCAGTTATGTGGTCTTGAGCGGCAGTAACGCCGGGATGGATGCCGGCATCTTTGCGGAACTCATAGGGACCTTTGGGGAAAAGGGCATAAAGACCTTCCTTGATTCCGATCAGAAGGCATTTAAACTTGGTGTCGCCGCCGCCCCCTTTTTGATCAAGCCCAATATCTTCGAACTCAACAGATTGACGGAGAGGAAAGTCAACGAGATAAAAGATATAGCGGAAACAGTTAAGCCCTACCGCGATAGTGTCGAATACATTATTGTGTCACTGGGAGCGCGCGGCGCCGTTGGGTTCTCGAAGGAAGGCGATTATCACGTCAGACCGCCGAAAATAAAGGCGCGGAACTCATCGGGTGCCGGCGATTCATTCATGGCAGGGGTAGTATCTGTCATGAATGAATCGGGCAGTTTTGAAGAGGCCCTGAGGACGGGCGTGGCCTGTGGAACGGCGGCAGTCCTTACGGGGCCCGGGGGTCTCTGCAAAAAAACGGACGTAGATTCCGTGCGGAAAGAAGTAATTATTGAAACATTTTAATTTACATATTAGCATTGTTAGTATATATGTATTCAATATAGGCGAAGATAAACAAGAAAGGAGGTGAAAATAGATGAAGAAGCTCGTCGCATTAATGATAGCTATCGCTTTTTTTGCAGGTTTTTCGTTGATCGGATGCGGTCCGTCCGCGGAGCCTCCAAAACCGGCACCGCCGAAGGAAGAGGCAAAACCGACGCCCCCGCCTCCAGCAGAGGAGAAACCGGCACCCGCACCGGAGAAGCCCGCGGAAGCGAAACCGGCAGCAGAGAAGCCAGCACCGGAGAAAAAGTAATGTTGCAATGCGAGGGTATATCCGGTCTATGGGTATACCCTCTAATTTTTAAAGGAAGGGGTGGAACATGAAGATAAGATCATTGTCTGTTATTTTACTGGTTGTTTTCGTTGGCATTTCACTTGGTGGTTGTGGATGTTTCTGGCAGCAGATGAAAGGCGAGACACCGCCTCCGGCAGCGGGACCGGCTAAGGTTGGACCTGCGGACCAGAAGGTGGAAGTCCCTGTAGCGGTTTCCCCGATGAAGGACATCAACTTCGATTTCGACAAGTACGCCATCAGGGACACCGACGCGGCCATCTTGAAGTCAAACATGGCCTGGTTCCAGGCCAAACAGAACCGTGGCAAGAAGGTCAGAGTTGAAGGCCATTGTGACGAAAGAGGCACAGTGGAGTACAACCTTGTCCTTGGACAGAAAAGGGCCGACTCCGCGAAGAATTTCCTCGTAAATCTCGGCGCAGATTCAAGGCAGCTTGAAACTGTAAGCTATGGCAAAGAGAAACCGGTTGATCCGGGTCACAACGAAGCCGCCTGGGCGAAGAACAGAAGAGCCCATTTTCTGGCGCTGCAGTAAGACGAACAGGAAAAGCGAGGAGGAGGGTACTATACCTAATACCCTCCCTTTTCTTTTCTCTCTCAGCGAGCTGGTCGTCCATTCCTCCTTGGATCCCGGGACCGCAAGGTCCCTTGAGGGAGTCGCGTCCCGCCACACCTTTAAGATTCCCCGCCATTACCTTGGGCTTATCGACTTTGAGAATCCCCTTTGTCCCATCAGGGGTCAGTCCATTCCCTCCGTCCTGGAGGACAGCGGCGGCGGCACTGACGATCCTCTTGCCGAAGAGGGAATCTCCCTAACCCCGATATTGCTCAGGAGACATCCCGACCGATGCGTCTTTCTCGTAAGTTCCGAGTGTGCAATGTATTGCCGGTTCTGCAACCGCAGACGATTTGCAGGGAAGGCGGTAGACCCGGAACCGTATCTTGAAGAGTCCTACGCCGTTATAGAGAAGGATGACAGGATCCGCGAAGTGATCCTGTCGGGGGGCGACCCTTTCATGCTCGAAGCCGGGAAATTACGATCTATCCTGGAGAGGCTGCGGTCGATGAAGAAGAGTCTTACCATCAGGCTGAGCACGCGCGTTCCCGTCGTCTACCCCGGCGGCTTGTCCGCCGGCCACTTGAAGGCCATCGAAGGCGCCTCGCCCCTGTGGGTCGTCATTCATATAAATCACCCCCGGGAGATAACAGAGGAATTCCTGACGGCGATCAGCAATATCCGCAGGACAGGGTGCATGATGGTGAGCCAGACAGTCTTACTCAGGAACATCAACGACTGCCCGCACGTTCTTCTGAAGCTTTTCGAGTCCCTCGTCGAAGCGGGCGTGAAGCCCTATTATCTTTTTCAGCTCGATGATGTGCGGGGGGCATCGCATTTCAAGGTGAAACTGGAACGCGGCAGGGCGATCATGGCCTTTTTGAGACTGAACGCGTCAGGGCTTGCGGTGCCGCGATACGCGCTTGACATCCCTGGCGGTTTGGGCAAGATCCCCGTCAACGAGGAACACGTGAAGCGGCTGGACGACACCACCATGGTACAACTCGTCAGCCCTTCAGGCGAGATTGGTTATTACGATGACAACGGCGGGGAAAGTGCGTGCATGAAGTGCGGGATATGTGAAGAGAAACCGCAGTCTATTAGCCGTCACCTGCCTTTTTCGGTTTAAATATCGCCGCGATGTATTTTATTGCGGAATACATGCTGAACAGCAGGGCTGCATACAATACGTACATGCCTACCTGCTGTGCCAGGGGGTGCTTGAAGAGGAGGAAGGATATGGCTACGATCTGGAGCGTGGTTTTGAGTTTTCCCGTGAAGGAGGGATAGATCGTGATGCCTTCGAGGGCGTAGAAAGACCGCAGCCCGTTAATGACGAACTCCCTGCATACAAGAAGTATTGTGACCCACAAAGGCACCAGGTTGTGATAGGTGAGAGTGATCAGCACCGAAGAAACGAGCAGCTTGTCGGCGATGGGATCGAGATAGAGACCAAGCTTCGATGTGAGCTTGAACCTTCGGGCCACGAAGCCGTCGAGCCCGTCGGTTATGCCGGCCAGGATAAAAAGGACGAACGCTACGTAAAACAACCCCTTCTCGATGAAGAGTATGATCAGCGGAATAAAGAGTATCCTGAGAATGCACAAGCGGTTAGGAAGGGTCCAGAGAGGCAGCTGTTCGTCTTTGCCCTTCATTAATTCTTCTTGAACGAATTATAGTAGGATTTGACCCGCTGGACGTAAGTGCGTGTTTCATCATAAGGCGGGATGGTCATATTATGTTCTCTGACCCGTGCGGGCCCGGCATTATACGCGGCCAGCATAAGGTCGAGGTTACCCCCGAATGTCTCACCCAGATATTTCAGGTACCTGATTCCGCCCCGGATGTTGTCCTCGGGATCGAAGGGGTTATCCACGTTCATCAATTTTGCCGTGTCCGGCATCAGCTGCATAAGACCCTGTGCACCTTTGTGCGACATGGCGTTGGGGTTGAAATTCGATTCAGCCTTCATGACCGCCTTGATGAGCGATGGGTCTATCCCGTGTGTCTGTGCATGGCGTTCAATGATTCCGTCATAGGCGGTATTATTGAAAACCCGTGCGATGACATGCTTTATGCGTTCGGAGATCACAACGCGGAACTTCTTGCCCACGGGGACCATGTTCGTGAAGTGAGATGTGCCGCTGTCGTCCACGTAGGTGTAAATTGCAGGGTATGCCGCGAGAGGCAGCAGGCACAGCACCAATATTAGTGCACCTTTGAGTATCATAGTGTATTCTCTTAAACTTTTTTACCCTTGTCAAGAGTTTTGGGTTGTAATATGCTTGATACTCATGGATTCACAGGGCATTCTCTATGTTGTGGCAACACCGATCGGTAACCTCGGCGACATCACTCTCAGGGCCATCGATATCCTGAAGGAAGTTGATCTCGTAGTGGCGGAGAGTACGTCGCGGGCGTTGAAGCTTTTTAACCATTACGGGATCAAGAACACGATCCTGAGTATCAGCAGCTACAATGAGGAAAGAAGATCGGCCGGGATAATCCGCAGTCTTAAGGGAGGGAAGAAGGTTGCCCTCATAACGAGCGCCGGGACTCCCTGCATCTCCGATCCTGGCAGCATTCTCGTGAGCAGATGCGTTGCAGAGGATATCGAGATATGCGCCGTGCCGGGAGCCTGTACCGTCGCCGGGATCGTGTCGGTCTCCGGTCTTTTCGCCGACCGGTTCGTCTTCTACGGTTTTCTTCCGCTCAAGAAGGGAAAAAGGAAGAAGACCATAGAAGAGCTCTCCGCTTTGCCTTATCCCGTTGTCTTCTATGAATCGCCAAGACGCATCGAGGAGACGCTCGGGTATGTCCTTGCCATAATGGGAGACCGGAAGATAGTCGTCGTGAGAGAGATGACGAAGCTTTACGAAACGACCTACCGGGGCACCGTAAGCGAGGTCATCGAACAGATCTCGGCAGGGGAAAAAAGAGGAGAGTACGCCTTCATGGTAGCCGGCAGCAAGAAGTGAGCCGGATGGCCATCTTCGATTTCTGTTGAATACCCGCTGAGAGACAATCATAATGTTACCATAGGGCCATGAGATCGAGGATCATGCATAATGCAGTGGCGTTTGTCCTGGCGGGCGGCGTCGGCGAGAGGTTGCATCCGCTCACGCGGGACAGGGCCAAGCCCGCCGTGATCTTCGGGGGAAAATACCGGATCATCGATTTTACGCTGAGTAACTGCGTCAATTCGGGCATACGGAAGATCTTTGTCCTTCCCCAGTATAAATCACACTCCCTGATAGAGCACATCCGCGACGCCTGGAGCATCCTGAACCCCGAACTGGGAGAATTCGTCTCCAATCTTTCACCGCAAATGCGGATAGGCGAGGATTGGTACAGGGGCACCGCCGATGCCGTATACCAGAACCTTTACCATTTGAGGCAGGTGGATGTTGATCACGTGGTCATTCTCTCGGCGGATCACATTTACAAGATGGATTACAGCCATTTCGTGAGGTACCATAGGAACAAGAGGGCGGATGTTACCATTTCCGGCGTCGAGGTCGATATCGCAGAGGCCTCGCGTTTTGGCGTCATTCAGACCGGTTCCGATTCCCAGGTGATAGGATTCGAGGAGAAGCCGGCGGAACCGCGCCCGATGCCGGGATCTCCCAACCGAGCCTTCGTTTCCATGGGGGTCTATGTCTTCAAGCGTGATGTCCTCATAGATATGCTCACGAAGGACGCTCAGCGCGAAGGATCTCTCCACGATTTTGCAAGGGACGTCATACCGTTCATGTATCCCCGCAACCGTGTGTCTGTTTACCGGTTCGGCGCCGGGAAAGGCCGTGACGCGAAATACTGGCGGGATATCGGGACCATTGACGCATACTGGAAGGCGAACATGAATCTCGCCTCGGTGACCCCGGAGTTCAGTCTTTATGGCAGGAATTGGCCTATAAGGACCTATGAGGGGCAGTATCCGCCGGCCAAAACGGTCTTTGCCGACGAAGCGGGGGGCAGGGCCGGCAAGGCCCTTGATTCCATCATCTGCAGTGGAGTCATCATAAGCGGCGGCAAGGTGTATGGTTCCGTTCTTTCCCCCGGGGTGCGCGTAAACAGCTACGCCGAGGTGAGCGAATCGATCCTTTTTCACAATGTGGTGGTTGGTATGAAGGCAAAGATAAAAAGAGCCATCATCGACAAGGATGTCCGTATCCCTGACGGCATGAAGATAGGCTATGACCTGGAAAAAGACCGCCAGAGATTCTTTGTTACCGAGGATGGCATAGTGGTGATTCCAAAGGGAGAGATTCTCTGACGAGAATAATAACCAATAACCAAATTCCAATGACCAATAAGAAGATAATGACCAATTGATCAAAGGAAAGGCAAGGGCTTTTCCTACATCTCTCTCTTCAGCATGTAATCGGCCAGTTCCAGGAGTGCGGTCTTGTAGCGTGACGAAGGGAATATGTCGAGGCATTCCTTTGCCTTCGTGAGGTGTTTCTCCGTGGCTTCCAGGGTGTAAGTGATCCCTCCGCTCTTCTCTATGATGCCGAGCACCCGATCGAAGTCGCGCTTCGTTACCCGTTGCTTGCCGAAAACCTTTTCTATACAAGCCCGGTTCTTATCTCCGGCATTCCTGAGAACGTAGATCAGGGGAAGGGTGACCTTGCCTTCCTTCAGATCGGTTCCGACGCGCTTGCCCAGAACGTCATTATAGGACGTATAGTCGAGAACATCGTCCATGAGCTGAAAGGCGATGCCGAGGTTGTATCCGAAGTTTCTCAATGCCTTTCTTTCGTCATCGGACCTGTCGCCGAGGATTGCGCCTATCTCGCAGGCTGCTCCAAACAGGACGGCGGTTTTGTTGCCTATGATCTCGTAATAGTCCTTCTCGGTGGTTTCCACATCGGCGGTTTTGACTATCTCCAGTATCTCTCCCTCGGAGAGCGCTGTCGTTACCTGTGAGATCGTCTTTAGGATCTCGTTGTTGCCGTCCCGCGACATGAGCTCAAAGGACCTCGAATAGAGGAAATCGCCTACGAGGACGCTGGGTTCGTTGCCCCAGACGGTGTTGACCGTCGACAGGCCCCGTCTGGTCTTGGCGTTGTCCACGACGTCATCGTGAAGAAGGGTGGCGGTGTGGATGAACTCTATAATGGCGGCATAAGGAATATGCTTTTTCCCCCGGTAGCCGCAGAGCTTGGAACATAGCATGACGAGAACGGGACGTACCCTTTTCCCGCCGGACCCTATGATGTAGGTGACGATCTCTTTGATATAACTGACCCGCGTGCTGATAAGCTCGTCGATGGATGACTCCAGCTTATCAAGGTCCTTCTGGATGATCTGTGTAAATCCTGACATGGTTAATCCCTGAATGAGTAATATTTTGTAACTTCCTCGGAGATGGCATCTCCGTCATACACGTAGAGCGGTTTTTCTATGGCAGCGCCGACGCCGCCGTCCTTTATGAATTCGGCAAGGACAAGATTGGCGTTTTCATCTCTTCGGGGATAGACGGCGCGCAGTCTCTTCAGGGCCAGCCTGTGTGATTCGGCCGCGTGGATGAGTTCTCCGAAACGCCTCGCCGGATATATGACATAGAAGCGGCCCTTTTTCATCAACAGGGACGATGCGGCACAGACAAGGGCTTCGACGTCGAGGCTCTCCTCATATCGTGCCAGGAAGCGAGATCTTTCGGGGCATGTCCTGCCGCTGCTGCGCTTCGTGTATGGCGGATTGGAGACGATCACATGAAAGGGGGTCTTCTTCATGTCCTTAACAAGGGCGTTGATGTCGGCGTTGATGAAACGAACGTGGTCTTCACAGCCGTTGACGGTCCTGTTCTTTTGCGCAATCTCAAAAAGCTCTTCCTGAATTTCGACGCCGGTCATGTCGTTCATACAACCTTTTTTCGCAATATAGATAGGTATGATACCACAACCGGAACCGATATCCAACAGCCTTTCACGCTTTTTCAACACCACGAAAGCGGCGAGAAGGATCGCGTCGATGGAAAAACGATACCCCCTTCTCTTCTGGATGATCTTCAATCCTTCGCTGCAAAGGATATCAAGGGTTTCGTCTCTTCCGACGATGTCACGCATACCTGTAGAATACAAGGCCCGTCAAAATCTTGGGATAGAAGAATGTCGATTTGGGAGGCATGTCGAGGCCGTTCTCGGCTATGTCCCTCACTTCGTCGACCGTCGTGGGCGGCAGGAAGAACGCCAGATCACAGGAGCCGTTCCTCACGGAATCAATAGACCAGTTATGGTCCTCAGTGAAGGAGATCTCGTCGTCCTTAACCTTCATTATCTCTCGAATGACGCCGCTGTGAATCGCATTCACCCTCAATTTCTTCAGGCTGTCATGAAAGCCCGGTGCGCTGTATATCGGGAGCGGGGACTTTTCCACGGCCACGTAAAGGTGCCGCTGGTCCTCGCCTGAAAAGAACGCGAAGGCCGGGCGGGATGACGCGGCAACGGCTGAAAGGACACCTTTGAGTGACTCATCGCCGGCGAAAGGCCTTTTTTCGATCGTCATGTATGGCTCGATGGATGTGATGAGCTCCTTCAATGGCCGTCTTTGCGCGAACCTGACCAGTCGGTGATAGGGAAGGATCACGATGCCCTCATCATACATGTCCGTAAGGTAGAAAGGCGCGTAGGGGACATTGAGGCGATAGGAGACATCGAGCCTGTGGTGCCCGTCGGCGATATAAATGTGTTTGCTGTCGAGAATGGAAGCGATGGTGCCGATGGAGTCAGGATCGGTGATCCGGTAGAACCTGGTCTTGATGAGTTGTTCGTCGACAAACTCGAAGAGGGGTTCGCCGGGTGCGGTGTCGAGCACGCGCCGGATCTCCTTCTCCCTGTCATCGTAGAGACCGAAGATAAAGCTGGTATATGTCTTCAACGTGCCGATCAGCTGTTCCCGGTCGGCCTTTGCTTTCTTTCGTGTCTGTTCGTGCGTCAGGATGCGTTCCCTGTCAAGCTTATGGAGACCGATAAAGCCCTTTCTAAGGAATACAGCCGATTCGACGTGAAATTCCTGTTCGTAGACGTAAATGGATTCCCGGGGGTCCGATACCAGAACACCCTTCGAGAGCCAGTCGTCAAGAGTATTCTTCGCGTTGTTGTACCTGTCCGTTCCGGGCAGGTCTTTAGGAAGCTCAAGCCTTATGGCGTTGAAGGGATTCCTTGCATAATAGGGCCCGGTATTCTCGATCACGTCGTAGGGAGGGCAGACGAGGTCGGCAATGCCATCGGTCTTTTCTATGTTGTAGAGTATTCCTTTAAATGGTTTCATTAGCTTAACCTGCACGGGGATATGCTAAGTCTGTGTAACATACGTCAATAGGTTGTGTCAAAGGGTTTTAGACTGCTCATTTTCCAAGGAAACTGTTGACAGGGCACGACGGGTTATGTTTTAAATTTACACATTGCCGAGGTAGCTCAGTCGGTAGAGCAGGGGACTGAAAATCCCCGTGTCAGCGGTTCAATTCCGTTCCTCGGCATTGTTTCTTGTTTTAACCCACGCCAATTCACGAATGATTGAGTTCTTGAAGCCTTGTTCATCAGGGCTTTTTTGTTGGTCTGCTCCATCAGATC
>JAQVWF010000015.1:20452-62081 GCA_028698615.1 Syntrophorhabdaceae bacterium | reverse complement strand
TATGGCGGAGAGGGTGGGATTCGAACCCACGGTACGCTTATTAGACGTACAGCCGATTTCGAGTCGGCCCCGTTATGGCCACTTCGGTACCTCTCCGTATGGTGAAGAACTGCTTGAGGAGCAATGCGCTCTTATCCTCCAGAATACCACCTGCAACGTTTACCTTGTGGTTAAGGGGCAGGGTGTTGACGTCGATGATGGAGCCGAAGGCGCCGCGCCTGTCATCGTGGCAGCCGAAAACGAGTCTTTCTATGCGCGCTTCGATTATGGCTCCCGCGCACATGACGCAGGGTTCCATGGTGACGAAGAGCGTGCATCCGGTGAGACGGTAATTGCCTCGGCTCGAGGCTGCATCCCGCAAGGCGATCATCTCCGCGTGCGCGCCGGGATCGGTCAAGGTCCGCGTCATGTTATGGGCCCGGGAGATAATGGCGCCGGTTTCGTCCGTCACCAGGGCGCCTACCGGGACCTCTTCTTTGGTCCACGCCGCGCGGGCCTCTGTGAGACACATCTCCATGTATTCTTCGTCAACCATCCCTCAAGTATACTGATAATGGTGCTTGAAATCAACTGCCCAGTACCTATCTTCTTGGTTTACAAAGACTATCCATCCTGTTATGATGATTATCGATTACCTGACCAAGAGCGATACGAATATGGTGGATAATGATCATTCTAGGCATTGACCCAGGTCTTGCCAGTACCGGTTTTGGGGCACTGCGATGCGACGGACCGGCGCCGGTGCTCCTGAAATGCGGGCACATAAAGACTTTCTCCCATGATAGGATGGCGGACAGGTTGATGCAGATCCATCAGGACGTCGATCGCATCATCGATCAGGTGCAGCCCGACCTTGTTGCCCTGGAAGATGTTTTTTCCCTTGTTCGCTACCCAAGGGCGGGCATACTTCTCGGAAGTGTCCTCGGGGTTCTCTACCTGACTGCCCGGCAGAAGGGGATTCCCGTTCAGGAAATCGCGCCGAAGGAGATCAAGAATTCCCTCGTGGGCTTCGGCAATGCCGGCAAGAAGCAGATCAAGGACGCCGTGGTGAACACGCTGAAGGTTGGAGACATCTCCTCCTTCCATGCATCTGATGCGCTCGCCGTGGCGCTTGCGGTCTATTACCGCAGGGACTACCGGAGGGTGGTGTGATAGCCTATCTCGAGGGAACACTGAAGAGCATCTATGATGAACGCTTGACCCTGCTCGTGGGCGGTGTCGGGTATGATGTTCTCATGCCTGCCTTCGTGATGAGTGAGATCAGAAGGTTAAAGAAGCCGGACGAAGAACTGAGCCTTTATGTTTCTTTCCACCAGACCGAAAGACAGCCCAAGCCGGTCCTTGTCGGTTTCAGACATGAACTGGACCGGGAGTTTTTCGAGCTTTTCATCACCGTTGAGGATATCGGGCCCATGGCGGCCATAAAGGCGCTCACGAAGCCCATACGGGAAATAGCGCGCCATATCGAGGAAAAGGATGTGAGATCACTGCGCAGGTTGAAAGGGATAGGCGAAAGAAAGGCCGACAAGATCGTGGCTACCTTGAAAGGAAGGGTCGCGAAATATGCTCTCATGCCTGAAACAGCAGTTACCGCCCCGATCGCCGAAGATTTCGTAAAGGAAGTCGAGCAGGTGCTCATTACCCAGCTTGGTCATAAGATCTTCGAGGCGAGGCAGATGATAGAGGAGGCGATGAAGAGAAACCCGCGAATCGCTTCATCGGAAGAGCTTTTTGAGGAAGTGTACAGAGGACAGAAACAATGATCGAGGAAGAAACCTCCTCGGAACTCTCAGAGCTTTACAGGAAGGAAGACAACACCGACGGCGACACCGTCGTCACCCTTCGACCGGGCCGGATCTCTGAATATGTCGGCCAGGATACCATTGTCGAAACGCTCCAGATAGCCATCGAAGCGGCGCTGAAAAGGGGCGAACCGCTGGAGCACCTTCTCTTCAACGGGCCTCCGGGTCTGGGAAAGACCACGCTGGCACATATCATTGCCAACGAGATGGGGACACGCATCGTCACATCGTCGGGTCCGGCACTGGAAAAAGGCGGTGATCTGATGGGCCTCCTGACACACCTGGAACGGGGCGATATTTTCTTCATCGATGAGATCCATCGCATCCCCAAGATCGTCGAGGAATTCCTGTACCCCGCAATGGAGGATTTTGCCGTTGACTTTATCTTCGACAAAGGTATCCATGCCAGGACCCACAGATATCGTCTTGAACAATTCACCCTCATTGGCGCGACAACCCGTTCCGGCCTTCTATCATCGCCGCTGAGGGAGCGTTTCGGCATCGTGAGAGACCTTGATTTTTATAAGGACGATGACCTCCTGAGTATTATAAAACGATCCGCATCCATACTGGGTGTTACCGTCGATGACGAGGGCGCTTATGAGACGGCAAGGCGGGCCCGCGGCACCCCCAGGGTGGCGAACAGGCTCCTGAAGCGTGTCCGGGATTATGCCGAGGTCAGGGCCGGGGGAGTGATAACGAAGAGCGTGGCCATAGACGCATTGAGCCTTGAAGGTATCGACGACCACGGGCTCAGCGAGACGGACAGGAAGCTCCTCAGGACCATCATTGTCAATTACAAGGGAGGCCCCGTGGGCATCGAGGCGCTGGCTGCGACGCTGCAGCTCGAGTCGGACGTGCTGATCGAGGTCGTGGAACCCTTTCTGCTCAAATCAGGATTCATCATCCGTACCTCCCAGGGGAGAAGGGCCTCGGATAAGGCATTTTCTCATCTGCAGATCCCCCTTTTGGGGACAGGGCCCATGAGTGGGCTTTTTGACCCTCCGTCCCAGAAAAAAGAGAAATAGGCAGGTCTTTCCCATCAATCGCCTCAAAGAGTCAAAATTCCCGATTAGGCTTGATTTTAGCGGGAGAGTATATTAAAAAAATATGTTCATCAACGAAAAGCGCAGGAGAAAATCATGGCCAATGTGGGAGTTGTCGGGGTTCAGTGGGGCGACGAAGGCAAGGGGAAGATCATTGATTATCTGAGCGAGTTTGCAGATATCATAGTCCGGTTTCAGGGTGGGGCAAATGCCGGTCACACTATCGTCATCGGTGACAAAAAGGTCATCCTCCATCTTATCCCTTCGGGAATTCTCCGTGAAAAGACCTATTGCGTTATCGGCAACGGCGTGGTTATGGACCCCGAAGTACTGGAAAAAGAAATAGAAGAGCTCAGGGGTCTCGGTTATCTCAAGAATGAGAAACGTCTCCTGATAAGCGGTTGCACCCACGTAATCATGCCTTACCATAAAAAGCTCGATGCCCTAAAGGAGTCGAGGACCGCGAAGAAGATAGGAACAACAGGAAGAGGCATTGGCCCCGCCTACGAGGACAGGGCCAGCAGGATGGGCATCCGTGTCATTGATCTCATCGACAGGAAGATCTTTCGTGAGAAACTGAAGGCCAACCTGGAGCTGAAGAATTTCCTCATCCGTCGCTATTATAAGGACGAGCCCCTGATGATCAGGGACATCCTGAAAAAGTTTGAACCCTATCGGAAGATGCTCAAAAAGCATGTCACCGATTCAACATCTTTCCTCCACAAGGCGCTGACAAAGAAGAAAAGGATACTCTTCGAGGGAGCCCAGGGCACCTTCCTTGATGTAGACCATGGGACGTATCCGTATGTCACCTCTTCGAACACGATAGCCGGCAACATTTCGTCCGGTGCCGGCGTACCTCCGAGCGCTGTCAATTACATCCTGGGGATATGCAAGACCTATACGACCCGGGTCGGGGAAGGACCCTTTCCGACGGAGCTCACCGGTCCCGAGGGAGAGCTCATGAGAAAGGTGGGCGACGAATACGGAGCGACCACGGGCAGACCGAGACGGTGCGGATGGTTCGACGCGGTTCTCGTGAGAAGGGCCGTCAGGCTGAACGGCATAAACGGCCTGTCCCTCATGAAGCTTGATGTCCTCGATTCGTTCGATACCATCAAGATCTGCACTCATTACAGAATCGGCAAACGCCTCCATGATGAGCCGCCAATGGCCCTCCAGGATTTCTATCGCTGCGAACCCCAGTATGAGGAAATGCCGGGCTGGAAAACATCAATAAAGGATGTCCGCAGCCTTGATGACCTGCCTCCACAGGCCCTGAATTATATCAGGCGGATTGAAGAACTCGTCGGTGTTCCCGCTGCCATAGTGTCCACGGGGCCCGACCGGGGAAGCACCATCATTCTCAAGAACCCTTTCGGTTAATTCGGCCGGCTGTCAGAAATTCGACGCTCAAATCAGCCCTCTGGTGCTTTTTCCAGGGGGAGCCGCTGTAACCCATGAAAATCTAAGATGTGGCATGTTTGTTGCAAAAATCAGGTATTATGGCCACCAACCTTGATATCACACAAACAGCATCCATGCTTCAGTATCTGCAGAACGGTCGAAAAAAGGCGGAGAGTTTCATAGTCAATCCCGACCCCACAGGTTTTCAGGATGTTCTGCTGCGTTCGTTGACCAGCGGCCAGGCACAGCAGTTCAACCCGATACAGACAGGGCCCGGCATCGACCCGGCGGCCGGTTTTAACGATGAAGATGCCAAGTTCCGCAAGTGCCTCGATTTCGTCCTTGAAAAGGAGGGAACCCGGCTCGTCAAGGAGGACGGCGAGAGAGGGGCATCCCGCTACGGTATATTGCAGTCTACCGCGCGAGCCCTGGGATACAGGGGAAGTATCAAGAACATTACCAGGGAACAGATAGAGGGCATCTACCGGAAGCTGTGGGAGAGATCGGGCGCGTCATCGCTGCCGTACCCCCTGTGCGTCGTTCACTTTGACACCTATGTCAACAGCCCGGCAGCGGCCCAAAAGATCCTGCGGAGATCGCAGGGCAACATTGACAGCTATCTGGGAATGAGGGAACAGCGCTATGTGAGGCTTGCCGCCGCCAAACCGCAGGTATATGCCAAGTACCTGAAAGGCTGGAAGAACAGAGTGAACAGCCTGAGGACCGTGGTGGCGGAATTCGAGAAGAACACCATGTATGCGCGCAACGATCTCTCCACCATCAAAAAAGGGTAGCATCGCGATAGAACCCGTGAGCATGACCGACCTTTTCCCGATTGAACAATATCAATGTTTGACCGCTGAAATCTGTTGACTTTGGCTGTTTTTTCGGGTTTTAATAAGTAGCTTAAATAAACGGATCAAATGGAGGGAGGGAAGAATGGATGCCAGCAGTTATAATAAGAGAAGGTGAATCCTTCGAGAGTGCCCTCAAGAGATTTAAGAAACAGTGCGAGAAAACCGGGATTCTCTCCGAGATCAAAAAAAGAGAACACTACGAAAAACCCAGCGTAAAAAGGAAGAAAAAAATACTCGCTGCGAAGAAGAGAGCTCTGAAAAAACTCAAAAGAAGCATGGATAAAGGCCTTTACTAGGAGTAAATGGACTATAAATCCACAATTGAAGAGGGTTTAAAAGAGGCTTTAAAGAAGAGGGACCAGATAAGGGTGTCCGTGTTCCGGATGCTCCTTGCCTCCACAAAGAACAAGGAAGTCGAGAAAATTAGACCTCTGTTGGACGAGGAGTTCTACGCCCTCGTTAAGACGTCGATCAAACAGCATAACGATTCCATTGAAAGCTTCAGGAAGGGTGGGCGCCCCGAGCTCGTCGAAAAGGAAGAAAAAGAGCTGGAGATCCTCAAGGAGTTTCAGCCCCCTCAACTGTCGGAAGAGGAGATCCTCAAGGGAATAGAAGAAGCGATTGCAGCCGTCGGCGCAACGAGCCGGAAGGAAATGGGGAAGGTAATAAAACTCCTCATGGACAAATTTCCAGGAAGGATCGACGGCAAAATGCTGAGTACAATGGTGCTTAATAGACTGTCGTCGTGATGACGGCAGTCGAAAGCCCCTATGATCGATAAAACGTTATCATACCTTGATTACCTCAAGCTCCGGGATGTCATCTTACAATTCTCTTCAACACCCTTTTCCGGAGACGACCTGCGTCAGCTCCGGCCCCTTGATGACATCGAAGAGATAGAGAGGCGCCATGACCGGATAGAAGCCGTCATGGATGTTATTAAATGGGACGGCAGGGTGCCTCTCTCGGACGTTCCCGACGTTGTTGGGGTGCTCAAGAGGGTTTCCATCAGGGATTCCGTCCTTGAGCCCTCGGAACTCCTTTCCCTGACAAACTTTCTGCGGGCCTGCGAAGACATAGCCGGCTTTCTCGCCAGGGTGTTCAAAAAGAGCAGCTTCATTGACGAGCTTGCTGCGGGGATAGACGGACTGCCCGGACTCTACAAACGGGTCGTGCGCTCTGTCAATGCAGAAGGCTACCTCGAGGACAGCGCTTCCTACGATCTCTCCCGCATACGGACAGAGCTTTTCATGAACAGGGAGAGGATAAAGAAACAGCTCGATAGGATCATGGGCCGCGAGGCGATGCGTCCCATTATCCAGGATGATTACATATCCTTGAGGAACAACAGGTACGTCATCCCCCTTAAGCCTAACTTCAACGAGGCCATCCAGGGCATCGTACACGACTATTCACATTCCCTTAAAACCTCTTTTGTAGAGCCCGTCGAATGCGTGGAGTCCAACAACAGCATCAACGTTCTCGTCAATGAAGAAAAAGAGGAGGAGAAGAAGATCCTCTACGAGCTTACAGAGTTCGCACGGGGATTCAGGGAATCTCTCGAGAGGAACGTACAATGTCTGGCCGAACTCGATCTCTTCCATGCCATGGCGATTTTCTGTCACGAATTCGGGTGCGTCAGGCCCGAGGTCAGGCCTTCGGGCGGCCTGGAGATAAAGAAGGCAATCAATCCCTTCATAGCGATGTCGCGGAAGAATGACGCCGTGCCTATTGATATCGTCATGAAAGAGAACGAGAAAGTGATGATCATAAGCGGCCCCAATGCAGGGGGAAAGACCGCCGCGCTGAAAACGATCGGCCTTCTGTCGCTGATGGCGAAGACAGGCCTCTTCATCCCGGCGGCCGAAAGGCCGGTCATTCCCATGTTTTCGAATATCTTTGCCCTTATCGGAGACGAACAGGACATTTCGATGGAACTCAGCAGTTTTACCGCTCACATGTATGCCATTAAGGACCTCTATCTCAGCGCCCGGAGGGACGAACTTGTTCTCATTGACGAGATAGGCGGCAACACGGAGCCTCAGGAGGCATCGGCGCTGGCAATGGGGGTCATCGACGCCTTCGTTGAGAAAGGGTGCCGCGTCGTTGTCACGACTCACCTGAATCTTATCAAGGCATACGGATACATGAAGGAATATGCGATGAATGTCGCGACCTCTTTTGATACGCAGAACATGAAACCCCTTTACCAGCTAATCTACGGGACTGCCGGCTACTCGAATGCGATCAATGTGGCCAGAAAGATCGACGTGCCGCAGGTGATAATCGAAAAGAGCTATGCCTATTTCAACGAGCAGGAATTCATGCTCAACGATCTCATAACAAGCCTCGAGGAAGAGAAGGCAAAGGCCGGCCAGGAGCGCCTGGAACTGGCAAGAACCAAGGAAGAGGCTCGCGAGCGCTTGAAGGTCATCAGGGAAAAGAAGGATGAGTACCTGAGGAAATGGGAAGGCAAGGCCCGCGAAAGACTCCTCGAACTGGACATCGAGATCGATGAAATCAAAAAAGAGGTTGCAAAAAAGGAAAGAACGTCTATAACAAAGAGTAAGGAGAAAATACGTTCCCTGAAGGAAAGGTTGGGGGGACCCGCTAGGGAGGTCAGGGAGGACATCGGAATAGGCGATTATGTTCTCGTGAAGACACTGGGAAGCAAAGGGTACGTCGTTGATATCGACAAAGAGGGAAGTGTTTTTGAAGTCGCCGTAGGGAATGTCAGAACGAAGTTGAAACGGATGTTTATCGCGAAGGCCGTCGAAGGTCCGAAGCGGGTATCGAAAGACAAGTCCGAGATAAGCGTAGAGAAAATAGAGCAGCGGGATCTGAAGATCGTCGGCATGCGTGTCGAAGAGGCGTTGAAGACAGTCGACACCTTTCTTGACCGGGCCGTCATTGAAGGCATATCGCAGGTCAGGGTCGTTCACGGGGTCGGTACGGGCCGGCTCATGCAGGCCGTTAGAGACCGCCTTGCCGAGACTCCTTATGTACGCACATTTCGCCCCGATGAGCGCAACAGTGGTGTCACGATAGTGGAGCTTACATGAAGGCATCGCTTGACGAACTCCTGCAGAGAGTGAACATCATCGATGTCATATCTCAGCATGTGAAGTTGAGAAAGGCCGGCAAGGACTACATGGGCCTTTGCCCCTTCCACAAGGAAAAGACGCCTTCATTCACGGTAAGCGTCGAAAAACAGATCTTCTATTGCTTTGGCTGCAGGGAAGGGGGCAATGCGGTCAACTTCATAATGAAATACGAGAACCTCACCTTCCTGGAGGCCCTGGAGCATCTCGGCCGTCAATATGGGATAGAGGTGGAAAGAAAAGGGGACAGAAGGAAGGCGGGTCACTATGATGCCCTCGGGAAGCTGTGCGATTACTACGAGAAGGGACTCAAGCGTACAAGCTTCGCCCGGGAATATCTCGAGAAACGAGGGATTTCCACGGAGATAGCGGAGGAGTTCAGGCTTGGCTACAGCGCGCGTTCTCGCGGGGCTTTGAAGGCCTTTATCAGAGCGACGGAGATACCTGCCGACATATTCATGAGTACCGGCATTGTGAGGATGAAGGAGACCGAGCTCTACGATATGTTCGGGGGGAGGATCGTTGTCCCCATCATCGATGTCAACAAGAGGGTCATCGGTTTCGGTGGAAGGACACTTGAAAAGGACGGCATACCCAAGTATGTGAACTCTCCGGAGTCCTCCGTTTTCTCGAAGCGAAATTCCCTGTTCGGAATCGACAGGACAAAAAAACATATTACCGACAAGGACGAGGTTTTTATTGTCGAAGGGTATTTCGACATGATCGCTCTCTACAGCGCGGGTCTGAAGAACGCAGTTTCCACGCTGGGCACGTCTGTGACAGAGGGACAGATCACGAAGTTGAGGAACTACACCGAGAATATCACACTGATGCTTGATGGCGACGAGGCGGGGATCAAGAGCGCATTGAGACTCATCGGTCTTTTCGCCGAGATGGATGTCAACGGAAACATGGTTGTCCTTCCCGAAGGGCATGACCCCGACAGTTTCATCCGGGAAAAGGGTGCTCATGCCATCGTGGAGATCGCCGGGGACAAGAAGCCCATTCTTGACTTCTATTTCGACTACTATGCCGAAAGGGAGAAAATGACGACGGTCAGGGGAAAGCAGGTCTTCATCAAGCAGGTGATGCCTCACGTCGAGGCCATTCACGACAGGGTCAAAAAGAGGCTGTACATCAAACGTCTCTCCGAATTGACCGGGGTTGAAGAAGAGCATTTTGCGGTCAGAAGAACATATGAATTGAATAACGGGGCTGCCAGGGCAGACGACACAAAAGGCGTGATCGAAAGAAAGGTCATCAATGTCTGCATAACACGCCCCGATCTTCTTGAATTCTTTAAAGGAAAGGAGGTTTTGCGGTACATTAACGATGCCGATGTGAGAGAAGTCTTGACCAAAATGGTAACTTGTTTTGAACAGGAAAGGAACCTTGATGTGAGGAACTTCATCGAGACGCTTGAAAAGGAGGACCTGAAAGGGCTTGTCCTCGACGCGGCCTTTGGTGACGCTCATTTGAACGCGGATGAGCCCGAGAAGGTGCTTTTGGACTATTTCAAGTATATCGAGCGCCAGTTCTTCAGGGAGAAGTCGAAGAAGATCACAGAGAAGCTTGCCGAGGCGGAAAAATTGGGGGACGCATCGGCGATCACAGAACTCCTGGAACAAAAGAGGCAGGTATTGACGCATATAAAAAATAATTTTTTATAAAGAGGTGGCCATGCCTGAAAAAGTAAGGAGATATTATCCTTATGAAGAGAATCTTGAGAACAGGGAACTGTACGCATTCATATCTGACGGCGAAAAGCCCAACAACATCCTCGATGATATCGATCTTTTCGAGATCGAACACCGGGAGGAAGTGAGCGGCGTGGAGAGCGCCGGGGCCGATGAGGTTCTGGAGGGGGATATTGAAGAAGTATGTGACGACGATCTGATCAACCCTATCCGTCATTACATCAAGGAGATGGGCAGTATGGCGCTCTTGACGCGGGAAGGTGAAAAGGAGATCGCACGTCTCATGGAAGAGGCAAAGGAGGAGATCAAACAGGTCCTTCTGTCATTTCCAGGCACCGTTAAGGAACTTCTCAGCGCCCTTATGGCGCTCAGAACATCGAAGGCGGCCGTGAAGGACATCACCGTCGAGGCTGACGACGAGGAGGAGGGAGACACCGAACTTGAATATCAGCGGGAAAGGGTGATTGCCCTTCTCGAACGCCTCAAGGAAGAGCACGTGAGGTCGAAGGAGAACACGAGGGGCGGGCACGACGGCCGCAGCAAGGAAGTGCAGAAGATCATCATGGAGATCAACCTCAGCAAGAAGATCACGGAAAAGATCATCCTGCGCATGAAACGGTACGTCGACCGCATCGATAAGATCGACGTGGAGATTGCCCGGTACAAAAGGTCAAAGGAAAGGGGAAGCAAAAGACATCTCCAGGCCCTCATGAGCAGAAAAATGAGGATCGAAGATGAGATAGGTATCTCTTCAAGGCTCCTGAAACATTACCTGAAGCGGGTCGAGAAGGCGGAACGCGAGTGCGCCGGAGCCAAGAACGAACTGGTCAAGGCCAACCTCCGTCTTGTGGTGAGCATCGCGAAGAGATACATAAACAGGGGCCTGTCGCTCCTGGACCTTATCCAGGAAGGAAATATCGGCCTCATGAAGGCAGTCGACCGTTTCGAATACAAGCGAGGCTACAAGTTTAGCACCTATGCCACCTGGTGGATACGCCAGTCCATTACGCGTGCCATCGCCGATCAGGCAAGGACCATACGCATTCCCGTCCACATGATAGAGACCATCAACAAGATCATCAGGGTGTCCCGCGGCCTCGTGCAGGAACTCGGCAGGGAGCCCTATCCTGATGAGATAGCCGACAGGATAGGATTTTCGTCGGAAAAGGTCAGGAGGGTGCTGAGGATAACAAAGGAGCCCATTTCTCTGGAAACGCCCATAAACGATGACGAGGATACGCATCTGGCGGATTTCATCGAGGACAAGAATGTGCTTACACCGCAGGATTCAGCCATTTACGAAGACCTCGTGACAAACCTCAACTCCATCCTTTCGACGCTCTCACCAAGGGAGGAAAGGGTGGTGAGGATGCGTTTCGGACTGGGGGAAAGGCAGGATCATACCCTTGAAGAGGTCGGACAGGTATTTGAGGTCACCCGTGAACGGATCAGGCAGATCGAGGCCAAGGCTTTGAAAAAGCTCAGGCACCCGATGAGGGCGAAGCTCCTGCGCTCTTTTGTGGACCTGTGATATCAGGAGATAATGACCAACGAAGAAGATAATGACCAATTTACCAGTAACCAATTGACCAAACGAGAAACAGGACAAAGTTGCGGCGTCTGCTCCCGTTTGGTTATTGGTTATTTGCCGTCTCTCCATTTGCCAATTTTTCCTTGACAAAGGGGGCGCCGGTAAAATAATTTATGCAAAATCTTCTCGTATCCAGATGATAAACTGAGAACAAACAAGGGGTTTTCTTATAGCTTGGTATAGATGACTTGAATCTTGCTTGACTCCCGGCAGTTCGTTGTTTTTCGTGGTTTTCGGTACAAATCCACACATTAGAGGAGGCTGAAGAAGTGAAGGTCCTAGTGTTCATGAAACAGGTGGCTGATACGGAGGCGCGGATCATCATAAGCTCCGATCAGAAGACTCTCGAGATAGAGAATAAGTATGTTGTGAACTTCTTCGACGAATTTGCCGTTGAAGAGGCAATACGGATCAAAGAGTCGTTGAAGGACGTGGAAATAGCGGTGTGCACCTTCGCGCCACGCAGGGCCGTCGAGGCCTTGAGAACGACGATCGCCATGGGTGCCGACAGGGCTTTCCTCATCGACAGCACGAACCGGGAGACCGACGATCCCCTTATCGTTTCCCGCATTCTTGCCGGATTCGCAAGGAAAGAGGGATTTGATATCATACTCTGCGGGCGTCAGGCCATGGATGATGAAAGCGCCAATGTAGGCCCCATGGTGGCCGAATTCCTGGCGCTGCCTCACGTAAGCCATGTGGTGAGGCTCAGCGTCACGGATGCGGGCACGGCCGAGGTTGTAAGCGAGATAGAAGGCGGCAGGAGGGTGTCGGAGGTTTCGCTGCCGGCCCTTTTCACCGCTCAGAAGGGTCTTAATGAGCCCAGGGTGCCTCTCATCACGGGAGTGATGAAAGCGATGAAGACCGAGATAGCCATTGTCGATCCCGCGGCCATCGAGACACCATTTGGCCCTATAGACAGCGAGGCGTCGAAGATCACGGTGCTTTCCTACGAGCTGCCTGCGAGCCGCCCTGCGGTTCGCATCATAGACGGTGCGTCTCCCGAAGAGAAGGCGCAGAACCTCGTAAAGGCGTTGAAAGATGAAGCTAAGGTACTGTAAAGAGGAGGATTGCGCATGACCAGGGACGTTTTGGTCTTTATAGAATGCAGGGACTCTATGCCGAGAAAGGCATCGCTCGAATTGTTGTCCGTCGGCAGGGACATGGCCTCAAAATTCTCTTCCACGCTTCTTGCGGTGATGCTGGGGTCCGGGTTGAAGGAGGCGGCCGATGTCGTAAGCCGCTATGCTGATAAGACCATTCTTGTGGACAACGGTTCATTTGCGGACTACGGTTGGGACATCTACGGGTCGGCCCTTGAGGAGATATTGAGGAAGTACGAACCCATGATCGTTCTGGGCACGTCATCAGTAACGGGCAAGGACCTGTTTCCAAGAATGGCCGCGCGCCTTCAGGCGGCCATGGTATCCGATGCAGTCGGCGTTGATCTCGGAGGAGAAGGGGTAAAGATAAAGAAACCTCTTTTTGGCGGCAAGGTGATCTCATGGCTTGCGCCCAGTTCGGATTCGACGGTCATTGTCACCTTCAGGCCCAATTCTTTTGCCGTTGCTGATGCAGGCCAGAGGGGCGATATCATTGAGGAAGGGGCGGCCGGGACCAGGAACCCGGCTATGAAAACCCTGTCGTCTGGAAAGACCGGCTCCGTGAAGGTCGATCTTCAAGAGGCGGATTTCATCATCTGCGGAGGCAGGGGCATGAAGTCTGCCGAGCATTTTGCAGTGCTCGATGAAATAGCTGACCTCATGGGCGGCCGTACGGGTGCGTCAAGAACGGTGATTGACAGCAAATGGAGAGAATACGATGACCAGATCGGAAAGAGCGGTAAAACGGTGTCTCCAAAGCTGTACATCGGCTGTGGTCTTTCCGGCGCCCTTCACCACATCATGGGGATGGACACATCCAAGGTTATTGTTGCCATCAACAAAGACCCGAACGCTCCCATATTTCAGTATGCCGATTACGGCATCGTTGATGATCTTTTTGCAATCCTTCCCCCCTTGAGGGACCAACTGAAGAAGACGCGGGAAGAGATGTAGGGACGATGGACAAGATCGATGTCGTGATCGTTGGCGCCGGTCTCGCCGGTCTATCCTGCGCATTCGTCCTCGCCGGCCACGGCCTGCAGGTCGTTGTGGTGGAGCGTGGTGACTCTCCGGGCAGCAAGAACGTGACGGGGGGCAGGCTTTACCTGAAGCCGATAAGGTCCATGGCGTCGGATATGCTCGACGGTGCTCCCTTCGAGCGCAAGGTTGTCCGCGAACGCTGGAGTCTCCTGGGGGGCGGAAACTCCATCAGCCTCGATCATACAGCCGACAGGTTCAGGGAAGATGACCACAGCTATACGGTTCTCAGGGCCCGTCTCGACAGGTGGCTCTCCGAGCGGCTTGTGGCCAAAGGCGTTTTTGTCATTCCAAGGTATCGTGTCGATGACCTTTTGTGGGAGAACGGGGCCGCGGCCGGGATAAGATCGGGGGCGGAAGAGATCCCTGCCCGTGTCGTCGTGGCGGCGGACGGCGTTCTCTCTTTTATGGCCGGCAAGGCCGGATTAAGGCCCCCCATGACGCCGAAGGGTTTTGCCGTCGCCATGAAGGAAGTCCTCGAACTGCCCGAAGAGAAGATAAATGACCGCTTTAACGTCGCCGCCGGCGAAGGCGTGGCCCATCTTTTTCTCGGTGACGTGACAAAGGGCATTTTCGGAGGCGGTTTCCTCTATACGAACAGGGATACCCTTTCCCTGGGGGTCGTGGCGGGCATCAACGCGATGATGGAAAGGGCCCCCGCGATAGATGCCCCGACCCTCCTCGAAATGTTCAAAGAACGCTACGAGATGCGCAGGATCCTCGAGGGGGCGAGGATCGTCGAGTATTCCGCACACGTCATTCCCGAGGGAGGCTATAAGGCCATTGGAAAACTCTGCGGCAACGGCATTCTCCTTGCCGGTGATGCCGCGGGTCTTGCCTTGAATATGGGTGTGACGGTGCGAGGGATGGAATTTGCCATCGCCTCCGGCATAGCAGCCGCCGAGGCCATCGTCGAGGCGAACGCATACGGCGACTTTTCGGAAAAAGGTCTCTCAGGCTACGAAAAACGGCTCAGGGAGGGCTTTGTCATGAAAGATCTTGAGGCATGCAGGGACATGCCGGGCTATCTTGAAAATGAATCGTTTTTCTCTTACTACCCCGAAACCTTCCCCGGTCTTCTCGAGAGGATCATGTGGTTTGACGAAAACCCCAAGGGACCTTTGGGAAAGGCGCTGTGGAACGGATTGAGGTCATCGGGTGCGTTGAGCATAAGGCGGCTGCTCGAACTCTACCGCATAAAGAACATCTGAGGTGAAGCGACATGAAGATAGATGAAAAGCTGGCCCTTGATGCCTTCAAGACGGACAGGGAAAGCCATATTCTTATAAACCATGATATCTGCAGGTCGAAATGCACGGCCAGATACTGCCTGACGATCTGTCCGGGCCATCTCTATACATTCAACGAAGAGGACGATGAGATAGTTGTCGAATACGCCGGCTGCCTGGAATGCGGCACCTGCATGATAGCCTGCAGGGAAGGCGCCATCCAATGGAATTATCCCAAGGGCGAATGCGGCGTACAGTACCGGTACGGATGAGAGACAGTTTCAGGTTTCATGTCTCAGTCTCCAGAAAAAGGAGCTTCCTTTCACTGGCTTGTGATCTTGTCGTGATCGAACCCTGAGACCGGCAAGCCCCGCAACAAGCCCCGTTTCTTGCCCCCTTAAACGAGAAAGGCAGACTGCTTCCAGTTATACTGTCCAATTATTCTCTTGACAAGCGACTTATACTGTATAAATATGTAAAATATTGGTGAAACTACGCTGTAAACGGGGTGAAAAGGGATGGGCGAATCGAACAGTCGCAAATGGATAGACAGTAAGGAGCTTTTACATAAGTCGGCGATATCGAGGGCAACCCTCAACAACTATATCAAGCTCGGCATTATCCCGAGGCCGGTTGTGAAGAGCCCGGTGGAAAGCCAGAGAGGGACGAAGAAGATCGGCTATTTCCCGGAAACTGCCTTAGACACTATCAGCGAGATAAAAAAGCTAAAGGGACAAGGCAAACCCATGGAAGTTATCGCCAGGGAGGTGGGGGTGCCCTCCGGAGAGCCCGTTTACGGCGGGCCTGAGCGTCGCAGCTCCATCGCGCAGGCTGCACCCGTCGAGATATCGGATGGGGGGCTGCGGCTCACCCTCGATGAGATCACCACACCGGCGTATCTCCTGAACTATCAGTTCGAGATCGAGTGGATCAACGAGGCCGCGGAACAGAGCATATTCGGCAAGCCGATCAGGTCGATAAGGGATGTCGAGTTCAGAAATGTTTTCCGGCTTTTCCTGAGCTGGGAGTTCAGTCATTTTGTCAGGAACTGGGAGGACTTCCTCAGTTACCACATGGCGTTCTACAAGGTAAAAATGGACAGGGGGCAGCTCGGTCAGCTTTATACGGGTATGTCCGGCAGGGAAACAGAGTATCTGGAGGGGGCCTATGACCGTGCTGAAAAGATGCCCTCGGAGAAGATTTACGGCCATCGCGTCGACATTGAAGGACACGCCGGATCCCGGGAAGAGTATTTTGTATACACAACGTTTTTTCGCGAGGGAATGTTCTTTCTCTATGTCCGGGCGGACAGGGCTCAAAAAAGCATTACCGAATTCCTGTCCAACCGCGAGACTGTCGTACGCGATCTGCTGCAGCAGCGTTTGCCCACCCTCGTTTCCTTCAGTGTGCTTGTCGCCGATCTGCAGAACTCTGTTCGCATATGCGCAGAGCTGCCTCCCGAGGAATACTTCGAGCTTATAAACAGCATGTGGAGGATACTGGAAGAATCCTTCAGGCGTTTCAACGGGATATATGGCAAGAGGATAGGCGATGGCGTGGTCTACTATTTCCTGAAGAAGCAGGACCCCGATTATCTCATGAACTCGATCAACTGCGCGCTGGCGATACGGGGGAGGATGGCGGATTTTTCCAACGAGTGGAAGGTTCGGAAGAGATGGCTCAACGACCTTTACCTCAACATAGGCATAAACGAGGGGCAGGAATACTTCAGCACCACGACACCGTCCTCGACGAATATTGAATTTACCGCCCTGGGTGACACGATCAACTATGCATCGAGATTATCTAACCTTGCCCGGTTCGGCACGGTCCTGACCACGAAGAATGTAATTAACCACCTGGGTGACGACGATAAGAGAGCGATCCGCTATGGCATCAGGAAAACGTCGGAAGAGAGGGAAGTCTTTGTGGAAAACGTCTTTTCCCGCATCGACGACCTTCTCAACGGAAACGACACGTGGCGCCAGCGTTTTGCCGACATCGCGACCCTGCCTGTAACGGAGATCGCGGAGAGAAGAACGGCAGCCCCGAAGTAAGATAGCGAGCATTTGGTCTTTTCAGACATCTCATGGGATCTGTGGGTTTGTTGCAGGCGCGTAATCCCATTAGGCGCTTCGTATGACGAGTTGTCTCCTATTTCTTTCCCGCATTGTTTTCTGCTATCATTACATCATTCATGGAGATCATTACCGCCAGGAATCTGACGAAGGATTATGATGGGTTCAGGGCTGTCGACAGCGTCAGCTTTTCCATCCATTCGGGGGAGTGTTTCGGCTTTCTGGGGCCCAACGGGGCCGGCAAGACGACGATCATGCGCATCCTCCACTGCTTCCTTCCGCCGACGGGAGGTCAGGTCAGGATCCTCGGGTATGACGTCACGAAGGATCCGAGTCTTATCAAGTCGCGCATGGGGGTGATGCCCCAGGACGACAGTCTCGACCCCGACCTTTCCGTCATCCAGAATCTTGTCGTTTACGGCAGGTACTTCGACATGCCGAAAAGGAAGACCGTGCCCCTGGCGAAGGAGCTTCTTGCCTCCGTGGGTCTCATGGAGAAGATGAAGGCCAGTATCAGGAGCCTGTCGGGGGGTATGAAAAGGAGCCTCCTTCTCGTCAGGTCCATCGTGAACGATCCCGACGTCATCATACTCGATGAGCCGACGACGGGCCTTGACCCCCACAGCAGGCAGATGGTCTGGAGGAGGCTGGAAGGTCTGAAGCGGCAGGGCAAGACCCTCCTCTTGACGACGCACTACATGGAGGAGGCCGAGAGGCTTTGCGACCGCGTCGCCATCATGGACAGGGGGAAGATCATCGTTATCGCTTCGCCCAAAGACCTCATGGAAGAACATGGAGGAAATCTGGAAGCGGTCTATCTGAAGCTTGCGGGGAGGAAGCTTGAAAATTAAGCGGGCCCTTCGGGTGTGGCAGAGGCATTTCACGGTCTACAGGAAGCTTTACATGTCCAGCATCGCCCTTAACTTTGTCGAACCCCTCCTCTACCTCGTCGCCTTCGGTTTCGGTCTCGGGGGATATATCACCGAGGTTCAGGGGAGGCCTTACATCAATTTTATAGCGCCGGGCATCATAGCCTCCTCATCGATGTTCGCAACGGTCTACGAATGCACCTACGCCACCTATGTCAGGATATTCTATCAGAAGACATTTGACGCCATCCTTGCGACGCCTGTCAACATAGACGACCTCATAGCGGGCGAGCTCATATGGGGGGCTACGAAAAGCGTCCTCTACGGCATCATCATTATCGCCACGATAAGCGTTTTTCATCTCGTCGATTCCTTCCTCATCGTTCTTGTCGTCCCCGTTCTGTTCATGAGCGGCCTCATCTTCGCAGAGATCTCCCTCGTATGCGTGGCCCTGGTTCCGGGTGTCGATTCCTTGAATTACTTTTACACACTTTTTCTGTCTCCCATGTTCCTCCTTTCGGGGATCTTCTTTCCCCTCGAAAACCTTCCCGCCATTGTGGGTAAGGTGGCCTGGTTCACACCCCTTTACCACCTGACCAATATTTGCAGGGCCCTTGCCGCCGGATCTCCCGGCAATGCGGTGGAGGGCGCAGTGTGGATAATCGTCGTCGTCATTATCCTCTCCCCTCTTCCTTTCAAATTGATGCGCAGGAGAATAATCAGGTAGCGGCCGCTTATTGTTCTGGTGAATGATGATCGAGGAGCTTGAGGACGACTCTGTCCGTCATCGTGTCCACAGCGGACATTGCGGTATGATTGTTCGAGAAGATGGAAAAGACAAGCCTTTCGCCATTCCTCGTCGTCACGTATCCCGACAGGCTTCTTATGTGTGTCATCGTCCCTGTTTTTGCACGTATCCTGTCTGCGGCACGAGAACCTTTGAGCCTGTTGCCGAGGGTGCCGTCCACGCTCATGATGGGAAGGGATTCGAAGAAATATGAAGCGTGGGGACCCTGTGCCATGATTCTCAGTACCTGAGCGACACTGTCGGGCGTAACGAGGTTATGCCGGGAGAGGCCGGACCCGTCGGCCATGACAACCCCGGTTGTATCGATGCCGGCATTGCTTAGGATGACAAGGGCCGCCGCGGCGGACCCTTCGGTCCGCGTGGCACCCGTCGTCCTGCCCACCGCAAGGAGAAGCAACTCCGCATAGAGGTTGTTGCTGAGTTTGTTGACCACCTTGATGATCTCGGAAAGCCGGGGAGAATGGTGGATGGCAACTGTTTTCCAGACGCCCTTCATTTTTCTTGCCGATATGTCCACGGTTTTAGGACAATTGCGGGCGCAGAGGATCTGTCCTTTCATGCCGATCCCGGCGGCCGCAAGGGTTTCCTTGAAGACAAAGCCTCCGAAGTGGGCCGGATGGTTCACAGCTACGTAATGGGTCATCATCTGGCTGCCCGGACCGATGGAGCCGGCTATCGACAGGGTCCTCGGCGTCGTGTACTCAAGGTTGATGGTGTCACGGCCCGTGTCCTTCCTGCCCTCGAGACGATTGACGAGGCGGACATAGTCCGTGACCGGTTCCATGACCAGGCGCGCCTCTTTCCCCGGTTTGACGGCCGGGGTTATATCAAGCTGTATGCAGTTGTTGTTGTATGTAAAGGCGTCCCTGGGGGCACAGAAGCAGCTTGTCGCATCTGAGTCCCAGCCGGTCTCGCGGGGCGGTCCCGAGAAGCCCGAGTTGTCGATGACAAGATCGCCGCGGATCTCCCTAATGCCCATTTCCCTCAACCTTTTCGACCACACCCGGAATACGTGGAGCACATCGCCGCCATAGAAGTATCCCGATATCGTGGGATCGCCCGACCCCTCTATGATGAGATCGCCGTGAAGCACACCCGAAGCTACCGAACCATTCGTTGCGAGCCTTGTCTCGTACCGGAAATCGGGTGATAGGGCGAGGAGGGCTGCCGCCGTGGTGAAAAGCTTCATATTGGATGCGGGCACAAATAGCTTGCCGGCATTGTATTTGAAGATCCTTTCCCCTGTGGTCAGAGAGTCGATGACGATCCCCATGTGGGCGGAACTGAGTGCGGGGTCGTCGAGGATCGTCTCGAGATCGTCCTCAAGACTCTGCGTGGCATCTGCGCGGGCAGCCGGAGGAGAGCAAGGGCACAGGAGCACGAGCAGAACGAGGATGGCCTGAAATAGCCTGAGCACCGCGGGGGTTGTGTCTTTGCTCATGGGATAATCGGGAAACATTATGGGGCTGTGCGACCTCACCCGTCAATAGTTGGCAATGAGACAGCGGTCGTTCTGACAGACGCGTGTCCTCAGGCGTCCGGGAAAACGCTCCTCCAGGTCTTCTATCCTCTTGAACTTTGTGATAAAGAGGACCTTTTTCCCGGAGCCGACAAGGCGAAAGAACTCCTCTTCATCCATGAACACTTCCCTGGCATCGTCATATTTCGCGCCCATGGCAAGCTCGCCCGCGTATGATGCGATCCTGATGGGCCTTCCGAGGTAGAAGGGAACGGTCAGGTCCAGTGCGGAGTAATTGATTATGAAGTCCGGCCGGACCTTCTCCTCCAACGCCGCCAGGGCCAGTTTCTTGGCAGTGTTGACCCTGTCTACCACCCCTGAATGGGCCATTATAGCCAGAATAGTGGAAAGAGAAAAAAGGAAAAGAATGGCGAAAAGGTTTTTCGGCACCCTGAAATTCTTGAAAAAGAAAAGGACAAGGCATACCGCCGCAGTGAGGGATATCCAGAGGGAGAAAGACCGCAGGTCGTGTGTGATGGACGGGGCATCCATCGAGATGTCCGCAATGTAGGCCATGAAGTCGGGACTGAAATACAAAAGGCAGGAGAAGGCCAGTATTGCCATGAAGAGACAGTAGATGATGACCTCCCAGCCCCGGTGGAACAAGGACTCCCTGTTCTCATAAAAAAGGATCCCAAGGGGCAGGGCGAGGGCTGGAAACACAGGGAGAATATAAGGTGGAAGCTTCGAGCCGGAGACGCTGAAGAACACGAAGACAAGAGCTGACCATATGAGGAAGAATCTGCAATCCTGTCTTTTCCAGGCGAAAAGGGCGGCGCGGGGAATGAAGAACGACCAGGGAAACATCCCACCGAAGAGAATGGGTATGAAATAGAAGATTGGCCCGCCCCGTTTGTGCTTTGACGATATGAAGCGCAGGAAATGCTGATCCACGAAGAAGAAGTCGAAGAACTCCCTTTCCCTGATGGAGATGATGATGAACCAGGGGGCCGCGATGGCGAGGTACAGAAGGGAGCCCCGAAGGGGTTTCATCTGCCGTATGAAGGAGATGTTCCTTTCCGTCAGGAGGAAGATGAAGATGGTCCCGCAAAGGAGAACAGGCGCAACGGGGCCTTTCGTGAGCGTAGCCAGGGCCATGGCCGCATAGAATCCATAAAGGAAGGCGTCCTTTTTCTGCCGGTAGTGCCCGTAAAAGCACAGAAGGGCCAGAAAGAGCCAGAAGGTGAGGACCATGTCCGTGGTGACTATCCGCGCCATTCCGATCAGACCGAACGACGACAGAAGGATGAGGGAGGCGAAGGCCGCCGCCCCCTCGTCGACCCATCTGCGGGCAAAGAAGAAGAGGCACAAAACACAGAGAAGGGCCGCAAGGGCATTGGGAAACCTGAAGGACCACTCGCTTATCCCGAAAGCCTTGTACGACAATCCAACAGCCCAGTAAAGAAGGGGGGGCTTTTCAAAGTACCGGACATCATTGAGGCGGGGAACGGTGAAATCCCCGCTTTGCACCATCTCTTGCGGTATTTCGGCGTATCTTCCTTCGTCGGGCTCCTTCAGGGAATAATCGCCGAGACCATAGAAGATGAAGGCATAGGACAGGACAAGAAGGATGATCGTGTATTTGACAAAGGTCTTTCCTGGTCGTCTCATTGGTCCTTATCCGTCATGTTCGCGCTTAAAGCTGAAGAGAACCATTGCCGTGTCCCCGATGCGGTCTTCCGTTCGTATCGCGGCGCCGGGGATGGCCTCCATCACTTCTGCCGCATCGCGCTTTCGGGTAAGGAGGTAGAATTTCTTCTGGCCCGATGCGAATTCCCTGAGCCCGGCAATGTCATGCTCCTCCACGTGGACGGCAAATCTCCCGACGTAGTATACATAAACTCCGCGCATACTGCCATAGTAGACCCAGGGGACATCGTCACCCGCGAGGGCCCGTATCTTTTCGGCCATGGGTTTCGGTGACTTGTACCGGTTCCACTTTTCGAATATGGAAATGTTCCCCGTCATGTAGGCCAGGGCCATGAAGACGGCAATCGAGGCGAAGGCGGCTCGCGCGCTGTGGAACCTGATCGAGAGAAAGATGAGGATACCGATGCCGATGGCCAGCGAACCGAGTATGATCCTTTCAGGCAGGAATTCGCCATAAAGAGGTGTTCTGTACACAAGAAGCGCTATGCCCAGGGCGCAGAAGATGGCTGCCGTCAAGGAGAAGGCTATTCTGTTGTACACCCTTTTCCCATCGGCGATCGTCCCCGATACGATGACCGCAAGGGCCGGCAATGCCGGAAGCATGTACTTGCTGATCTTTCCCGACGATAGAGAGAGAAAGAAAAAGAACCAGACGAACCACACCGCGAAGAAGCGTGTGCCCCGGTTGCTTTTCCATCCCTTCACGGCTGCATAGAGGCCGAGGGGTAAAAAAAGGCTCCAGGGGAAGAAATCCAGGGGAAGCGTCGTGAAGTAGTAATAGAACGGCCTTCTGTGGCTCCAGGCATCGAAGAACCTCAGGAAGTTCTGGCGCAGGATGTTCTCGTAGAGGTAGGGGAATCCCTCCCTGACGTATACTGCGAGGTACCAGGGAAAGACGATGGCAACGAAGAGGAGGATGCCAAGCCACGTGTGTCGGCAAAGGAGTATCCCCAGTTCCTTCCGGGAAGCGCAATAGAGAATAACTACGGGAGCGGCGAGCGCCACGGCGAGAGGCCCCTTCGTCATGAAAGCGAGTGCGAGACAGATGAAGAAAAGGTAGTACCAAACCTTTTTCCCCGTTTCCATGAAGTGAAAGAACAAGAGCAGCGCAACAACGAGGGCCGCCGAAAATACCATGTCAACCTGCAGATAGCGGGCCTGCCAGTAAAAAAGAGGCGTCAATCCCAGTATGGCGACGCTGTACAGGGCACGAGTCAGGCCAAAACCCGAACGGACAACCAGGAAAATAGCGATGATAGTGATGATGGCGGCGAAACTGGAAGCGAGGCGCATGGAGGTCTCTTTTGGGAGCCATCGGAACGTCTTCGATGAAGCGAAGACGGCGTAATAGAAAAGCGGCGGTTTTTCGCCGTAGGCTTCATTGTTGAGGTGAGGCACGACGAGGTCCCTGTCGAGCTCTCTGACGATCTGCGCAAAGTCTCCCTCATCGGGAGCCCAGAAATCCCGGCTCCCGATGTTGGTAAGAAAAAGTAGTGCACTGGCTACAAGGATCAAAATGAGTGCGGCCCGGCTGCTTTTCATCGCAACAGACTATCCTAAATAACGTTAAAACGAAAGGACAAATGACCCATGACCACAGGAAGGGACAATAGCCAACCGAACTGAGAATAACCGGTGACCAAACAACAAAGATAATAACCAATGACCAGATCTCAATGACCAGGAAAAGAGAAAAGAAGTCTTTCAGGTTTGATCACTGGTAAATTGGTCATTGTCTTTTTGTATCATTAAAAGGGTAGACTGTAAGCCGGGTTCTGTTTTTCCGCTGCGGGCGGAAATGGTGATCATTTCTCTAAGGATCCGGGTTGCCCCGGACCTCAAGCGGCCTACCCGGGTACTGGACGGGCCATCCATGCCACCTTTAAGGCGGCACCCTCTTTGGCCTTGCATCGGATGGGGTTTACAAAGCTCCCGCGTCGCCGCGGGACTGGTGGGCTCTTACCCCGCCATTTCACCCTTACCCCCTTGCAGAGGCGGTATATTTTCTGTTGCACTTTCCCTGGGGTTGCCCCCGGTTCCCGTTAGGAACCATCCTGCCCTTCGATGCCCGGACTTTCCTCCCCGCTTAACGCGGAGCGATCACCCGTCTACCCTTTTAATATGGCATCCTTCGCGAGTTTATCCGCATCCCGGTTTTGTTCCCGGGGTATATATTGTATCGTAAAATGTTCGAAATTGCCCACGATTTCTTTGACCCGCCGCACATATGTGAAGAGCGTCATATTCTTGACCTTGTAGACCCCCGTAACCTGGTTCGCCACAAGCTGCGAATCGGTGTACACGGTTATATCTTTCACGGACCGCTCCACGGCGCTTGTCAGGGCATGAAGAAGTGCCTCGTACTCGGCCATGTTGTTCGTCATTTCGCCGAGAAAGATCCCCTTGGTGAATATGACGTTTCCCTTATCGTCCCTGGCAATTATCCCGGCGCCGGACTTTCCGGGATTGCCGGAGGAAGCCCCGTCAACATGAACATGCCAGTGCATCAGTCATTATCTCTGAAGAAGAGGATCCGGTTGCAGCTTGGACATTGAATGAGCCGCTTGTTCTTTGTGACCTCAATAAAAAGCTGAGGGGGGATGTTCATATTGCAGCCGAGACATACTCCGTTGCGTACGTTGGTGACCGCGATGCCTCCCCGTCCTTCGCGCAGAATTCCATAAATCGTTCGCAGGTTTTCGCTCACGATGGAGAGAAGGTTGTCCCTTTCCGTGGTGAGCTTTGCTATCACCTCGTCCATTGACTGTGTTTCCTTTTCTATCTCCGCCTTTTCTATCTCCGATTCCTTTTCCAGATTTGCGAGTTGTATCGTGGAAGCCTCGTAGTCCCTCTTGAGATCTTCCACCTTGTCCATGAGGACGAGAACATCTTCTTCGGTCCTGTCGTTCGCTTCCTTCGCGGATTCGATCTCTTTAAGGAGCGCCTGGTATTCTTTGTTTGTCTTCACGTCATAGAGCTTCACTTCCAGTTTCTTTATCTTTTCTTTCTCCCCTTCCAGTTCTTTCTCTTTCTTGTGTCGTTCCTTTTCCAGTTCCTCGATGATCTCCTTTTCCTTGTCGATCTTGTCGCGGATCCCGGACAATTCGTTTTCCATTTGCCTGAGTTTTCTGGGTGCCAGAAGAAGCTTCTGCTCTCCCTCCATTATCATCGATTCTATTTTCTGTGCCTCAAAAAGGGTTTCTAGTTCCTGCTCCACTGTATTGCCTCCAAAAAAGAAGAAGGGGTGTACCTGATGGTACACCCCTTCCAAGTGAGTTGATAATTCCGTTCTATAAGAAATTTTTTCACCATTTATTCATTTTATGGGCCCACTTGGGTTCGAACCAAGGACCTACCGGTTATGAGCCGGTGGCTCTTCCAGCTGAGCTATGGGCCCACTTTGATAATAAAATAAACGATTTCATCTCGGTTTGTCAATGACTGAATGGACCTGCGGTCCGGGTAATGGGCTCCAGGTGATGGGCAATGGGAAGAACCAAAGAATCATTTTCCATGACCTATTGTCCGTTACCCGACCTTTCTCTATTTTTCAATTCCATTTTCCGGCAAATCTATACTACAATGTCGACACAACTATGAATTTAGGGAGGAGGAGCCGTCTCATGAGCGACGACAAGGTCACCAAGGAAGAGCTTCTTGAAAAGGCCAGGAAGCCGGCGCTGGATGCGATGAAGATGCATCCTTTCTACAAGGGAAAGATTGAGATGGTTCCCAAGTGCGTCATCAGGGACATCGATGATTTTGCCATATGGTACACACCGGGCGTGGCGGAACCCTGTAAAGAGATACAGAGGGATCCCGACAAGGTGTTCGAATATACCAATAAGGGGAACACCGTTGGTATAGTCACCGACGGAACACGGGTACTGGGTCTCGGCGATATCGGGCCCATGGCCGGACTACCCGTTATGGAAGGCAAGGCGCTTCTCTTTAAGTACCTGGGGGGTGTCGATGCATTTCCTATTTGTCTCGACACGAAGGATCCTGACGAGATAGTGCGGACCGTAAAACTCATCGCCCCCGTTTTCGGGGGCATCAACCTCGAGGACATCGAGAACCCCAAGTGTTTCTACATCCTGGAAAAACTGAGGGCCGAATCGCCCATCCCGGTCTGGCATGATGACCAGCAAGGTACGGCGGCCGTTACCCTTGCCGGTCTTGTGAACGCCCTCAAGATTGTGGGAAAGAGGATCGAGGATGCCAGGATCACCATGATAGGCATAGGATCCGCCAATGTCTGCATAGTTCGGATGCTTATCAAGGCCGGGGCCGATCCAAAGAAGGTGATCGTCGTGGACAGTAAGGGAATACTCAACCGGAAACGCGATGACATCAAGCCAAATTACAAGGAAAAACTGGAGCTCGCCGGGATGACCAACGGGGAGAACCGTGAAGGCGACACTGCGGCGGCATTGAAGGGGCAGGACGTTCTTATAGCTCTTTCGAAGTCGGGACCGGATGTGATTCAGAAAGATTGGGTGGCGTCGATGGCCGATAACGCGATCGTTTTCGTTTGCGCCAACCCCATACCTGAGATGTGGCCCTGGGATGCCAAAGAGGCCGGGGCCCGCATCGTCGCTACGGGCAGGAGTGATTTTCCCAACCAGGTGAATAATTCCGTGGGGTTCCCGGCCATATTCCGGGGCACCCTCGATGTCATGGCCCGGACCATCACAGACGAGATGTGCATCGCGGCGGCCTATGAACTTGCCCGGTGTGCCGAGGATAGGGGGCTCGCCGAAGACCACCTTCTCCCGACGATGAATGAATGGGAGGTCTTTCCCAGGGAGGCCGTGGCGGTCGCAAAAATGGCCATGAAACAAGGCGTCGCGCGCCTGACGATCGACGAGAAGGAACTCTACAACATGGCGGTCACCAAGATCCGCAGGGCTCAGGACGAAGTGGGTCTTCTCATGGAGAAGGGCATCATAGCGCCCTACGTCGGTTAAGGAGCCCCTATGCGAGAGATCCATGTGGACGAGATCGTTTCCGTTGTCGAACGTTTGTTCATCGACGCCAATATCGAGCTTTCCGATAACATGTACGGTGCCATCCGTGACGCCATAGAGAAGGAGAACTCGCCGGTGGGCAAGGAGGTGCTCAGGGAGCTTCTCAAGAACGCCGACACGGCCCGGGAAGAGCATATGCCAATATGTCAGGATACGGGTCTCGCGGTGACCTTTCTCGAGATGGGTCAGGACGCGCACATCCTGGGGGGCGATCTTACGGAAGCCGTTTCCGAGGGCGTACGCCGCGCATACCGCAACGGCTACCTCAGAAAATCCTGTTGCCATCCCTTCAGCAGGAAGAACACCGGAGACAATACACCTCCCATCATTCACACGAAGATCGTGCCCGGAGACAGGATGAGGATCACCGTTCTGCCGAAAGGCGGCGGGAGCGAGAACTACGGGGAAGTGCGGATGCTCATGCCCGCGGAGGGCAAGGAGGGGGTCAAGGCCTTCGTCCTTGAGATGGTGCGCAAGGGAGGTCCGAATCCGTGTCCTCCCATTACCGTGGGAGTGGGCATTGGCGGCAATTTCGAGACATCGGCGTTATTGTCCAAGGAGGCCCTCATGGTTCCCGTCGGTGCACGACATGATGACGAGGAACTGGCCGCGATGGAGAGAGAAATGCTGAATGAGATCAACGAAACCGGTATAGGCCCTCAAGGGTATGGGGGTACAGTTACGGCGCTCGATGTCCACATAAAGATGGCTCCCTGCCATCTCGCCTCGCTGCCGGTGGCGGTCAATATTCAGTGCCACGCCCACCGCATCAGGGAGGCTCTGTTATGACATCGGGCATCAAAAGAATAACGACACCTCTTGCGGATGATGTTACAGGTTCTTTGAAAGCAGGTGAAAAGGTGCTTCTCAGCGGTTTTGTCTATACCGCCCGGGACGCGGCACACAAGAGATTCGCCGAGACCCTCGAGGCGGGTGGAGAGCTGCCTTTCGATATCAGGGGCCAGGTAATCTATTATTGTGGTCCGGCGCCGGCGCCGCCGGGCAAGGTTATCGGCTCCTGCGGACCCACCACGAGTTCCCGCATGGATGTGTATGCGCCAAGATTGATCTCCCTGGGCTTGAAGGGTATGATAGGGAAGGGCAAGCGCTCTGAAGGTGTCAGAGGGGCCCTCAAGGAGCACAAGGCGGTCTATTTGGGAGCGACAGGGGGGGCCGGTGCACTGCTCGCGCGCACCGTCGTCGCGGCGGACGTGATCGCTTATGAAGATCTCGGACCTGAAGCGGTCATAAGGCTCGAGGTAAAGGACATGCCGCTTTTTGTCATCAACGATACACATGACGGAGACCTTTACCAGGATGGCATGGAGCGCTACAAGAAGTGATGTCCATTTTGACATTTTAGGGCAAATATTCTAAAAGAAATGCAATAGAAGGAGATGCAATGCCAGAGATTCGTGTTGCCATTGCCGGTGTGGGAAACTGTGCAAGCTCGTTGGTACAGGGTATCTTCTACTACGCCCGAAAAAGCGAAGACGTTGTCGGCCTCATGCACACCGATATCTGCGGCTACAAGCCGTGGGACATCAAGGTCGTGGCTGCTTTCGACATTGATGAGCGCAAGGTCGGGATGCCTCTCGAGAAAGCCATTTTCGCGGCCCCGAACTGCACAAAGACCATAGAAGCCGAGATTCCGCTCACAGGTGTCACCGTCCTCATGGGCCATGTCCTTGACGGTGTGGCGCCCCATATGAAACAGTATCCACCGGAGCGCTCCTTCGTCGTTGCCGATGAGCAGCCTGTCAATGTGGCGGCGATTCTCAAAGAGTATAAGGTCGACATTCTGCTCAACTACCTGCCCGTAGGTTCCGAGAAGGCGGCACGATTTTACGCCGAATGCTGTCTGGAATCGGGGGTCAGCCTGATAAACTGCATCCCCGTTTTTATCGCTTCAGATGATACCTGGGCCAGGCGTTTCGAAGAAAAGGGGATACCCGTGGTAGGCGATGACGTCAAATCCCAGATAGGGGCGACGATCATACACAGGACCCTCGCCAAGCTTTTCAATGACCGCGGGGTCAAACTCGACAACACGTATCAGCTCAACACCGGCGGTAACACCGATTTTCTCAACATGCTCAACAGGGAGCGGCTGAAATCCAAGAAGATATCGAAGACGGAGGCCGTGCAATCCACCCTTGATGTCCCCATTCCGGCTGACAACATCCACATAGGCCCCTCCGATTACGTGCCCTGGCAGAAGGACAACAAGATCTGCTTCATGAGGCTCGAGGGAAGGATATTCGGCGACGTACCCATCGACTGTGAATTGAGGCTTTCCGTGGAGGATTCCCCGAACAGCGGCGGTTGCATCATAGATGCGCTGAGGTGTTGCAAGGTCGCCCGCGACAGGGGCATAGGCGGAACTCTGGAGTCCATCTCGGCCTACACCATGAAACATCCCATCCGGCAGTACCCGGACGAGACGGCGCGGACGATGGTGGAAGAGTTTATCAGGGGCGAGAGGTTCCGGTAGGGGGCCCCAAGTGATAAGCTCGAAGATTGGTCACCGGCTTGATCCAGCGATCCTTTTCTTGTACAGATCCATTTTCGGACAAAAAGTAATATCACCCAACGTCATAAGCTGCGCGGGTGCCTTATTCGGCTTCCTGGCGGCCGCGCTGATCTTCATGGAGTATCCGGCGACCGCTGCGGCGTGTCTTCTCACGGCCGGTTTTTTTGACATCCTCGATGGCGCTATCGCCCGCGGCTCCGGCAGGGTGACGCGTTTCGGCGGTTTTTTTGACTCCGTCCTCGACAGGTACACCGACATGTCCGTAATGGGTGCCATCCTTTTCGTCTACGTCCGTCACGGAAGTATGGAATACGCCATGGCGACCCTCGTCGCGGCAATAGGCACGGCGCTTATACCCTATGCCCGTGCCCGGGCGGAGGCCGCATCACTCTCCGGGAAAACAGGCCTCCTCGAGAGACCTGAGCGGCTTGTCCTTCTCATCGTCGGCCTCTTCATCCCCTTCCTCCTGGGCTGCATCATCATAGCTCTGGCAGTCCTCACCCATGTGACGGTGGCGCAGAGAATTCTCCATGTATGGAAACAGACGAAATAAAGACGGTTTCAGGTTTCAGGAAAAGACATTTACTGACCGGCGCACTTGAAAAGACTCTCAGATATAAAACCGTCTTCTATCCGTTTACCATATTAAAGATCTCTTCCTGGAGTATGTTTTTCGCCATTTCTCTTGGGATGCCGGATTTGACGACCGTGCCTTTTTTAAACAGCATGGCGCTGTTTGCGCCGAAGGCGAGACCTATGTCCGCCTCCCGTGCCTCACCGGGGCCGTTGACCTCGCAGCCCATGATGGCCACGTCCAGATAGGAGTCGAACTGGTTGACTTCCTTTTCGAATTCCTCGACTATCGCGGCGAGGTCGACCTTGGTTCTGCCGCATGTGGGGCAGGAGATTATGTTGATGCCCCGTTTCCTTAGCCCAAGATCGCGCAGGATGTGGTAGGCGGCGATGACCTCGTATAAGGGATTTCCTGTCAGGGAAACCCTTATGGTGTCTCCTATACCCTCATGGAGGAGTATGCCGATGCCTATGGCCGATTTGATGGCGCCGGAAAAAACGGGACCCGCCTCGGTTATCCCCACGTGAAGAGGGTAATCGGACCTTTTCGCGAACTTCCTGTAGGCGTCGATGGTCTCCCTGATGTCGGATGCCTTGAGGGAAACCTTGAGTTGGGTCCAGCCGATATCTTCAAAGAGATTGATGTGATAAAGGGCGCTTTCCACCATGGCATCCGCACCGGGTCTCGCATGGTTCTTGAGAACCCTTTTCTCGATGGAACCGATGTTCATCCCGAGCCTGACAGGCGTCTTCGTATCAAGGGCCATGGCGGCGATCTCCCGCATCTTGCGCAGGTTGTTGATCGTGCCGGGATTTATCCTGATCCCGTCTATGCCAAGTTCCATTGCCTTCAAGGCTATCTTGTGGTTGAAATGGATGTCGCCTATGATGGGCACCTCCACTTCCTTTTTGAGAAAGGGGATGATCTTGCAGGTCTCTTCCTGGGGCAGGGCGATCCTGACCAGTTCGCATCCGGCCTTTTTCAATTCCCACGTCTGTTCGAGGGTTTCACTGAAATTCTCCGGGTTTGTTTTGAGCATGGACTGGACGACAATAGGACTTCCGCCGCCTATGGGGACCCCTCCGACCTTGATCTGCCTGGTTTTCTTTCTTTTCATTGTTTTTCCTTACGAGACATGACTGAATTCTTTTGTATCATATCCCGCGGCCCCGCCACATGTCAATTGTCACAACAAGGGAAAAAAATAGCTCCCCCGGGGGTCAACTGTGATATATTAAGAAACTTATGGACACCGGGAAAAAAAGAGGTATTGCATTGATCATTATCGGGATATGTATCCCCTTGTTTGCTCTCCCCTTCGTTTCCGGTTTTGATAAGGACAAAGGGTTCTTGTACAATCTCTATAACGTCGGCATAAGGCTGACAGAAGAAACAGCGGCCGAGGGTGCACGATCAGTCGACGGAGCTACCGCCGGGCAGACGTCAAAATCCCCCTTTTCCCTGGAGAAGATGAAGCTCGACAAGATACCTTTGAGATTTCTTCTGATTCCCACGTTCATTCTGGCTTATATCGGGATTGTTATGATCGAGAGGGCAAGATCGAGAGCCCGAGACGATCTGAAGGCGTGAAAGAGTTGATACGCGGCGTCATCGAAATGGGCGCGGTGTGTAACATCCCGTGTTTTGCGGCCAACCCCTCTTTTGAATGTGATAAACAACGCCATATGTTCCCGTAATCCAGCCACCGGATCACTAAGAGCCTTCAAAAACGATAAATGAATGACGCCCCCCGGTACCGAAGACCTGCGGTGACATGATTGTTTAAAAGTATCAGAGGAAGAAGACAAGCATGATCAAGAGGAATACGGGGATGAGGAAAGTAACAGACCACAATATATATCCGAAGAAAGATGGCATACTGACGTTGTTTTCTTCGCATATCGCCTTGACCATGAAGTTCGGTCCGTTCCCTATGTAGGTGTTGGCCCCCATCAATACAGCGCCTACCGAGATGGCCCTGAGATACATCTCGGGCACACCGACAATGAGATTTTTCACAATGCCCAACGTGTCGGCGACGTTCTGGGCGGAAGAGAAGAAGATCAGGTATGTCGGGGCGTTGTCGAGGAAACTGGAGAGAATGCCCGTGATCCAGAAGAACTGCCATGGTTTTGTGATGCCGAGTTCGCTTCCGCTCATGCTGAGGATCTTCATAACAGGCACCATGGTCACGAATATTCCGGCAAAAAGGATAGCCACCTCGATGATGGGGTGATACGTGAAGGCATTTTCTTCACGAAGGGCGACAGACGTGAAATATATGGAGAGGGCCACGGCTGCGAGCATGACGATCTCTCTTACGATCTGGGGGAGGAAGAGTGAGCCTATGACCATGAGAAGAAAGACAAAATTTATCTTGCCCTTGATCTCCACCTTCTTATGGGGCATCTCATCGACTGCCTCCAGGAAGGAACTGGAGCTTTTAATCTCTTTTCTGACCATATAAGAATCGAGGAGGAAGAAGATTCCCAGAAGGATGAATACCGCGAAGATCCAGATGGGGAAGAGCTTCATCGTCCAGACAAAGGGAACGCCCCGCAGAAAACCGAGGAACAACGGTGGATCACCGAGCGGAGTGAGAAGACCGCCGATGTTTGAAACAAGGAATATAAAGAATATAAAGACGTGCGATAGGTGTTTTCTTGCCCGGTTTGCTCTGAGCATGGGCCGTATGAGCACCATGCTGGCCCCCGTTGTGCCGATGAAGTTCGCAAAGAAGGCGCCGATGAACAGGAGGAGCGTGTTCAGCATCGGCGTACCTCTGGCACCGAGTCGGATGACGATCCCCCCCGAGATTGTGAAGAGGGAGCCCAGGAGAATGATGAAAGAAATATACTCCTGCAGGGCGTGGGTGAGGAGAATCCATTCATACGTCAAAACCGCGAAGGCGGCGGGTATAGCGAGAAGAAGGGTTAACACGGCATAGTTCTTGGACCACCACTCCGGCAGAATCAGGGGAAAAATTGCGATGGACAGGAGGAGAATAACGAAAAACATGCAAGTCCACAAAGGGAACCGGGAACCAGTGTATTGCTGGAAATAGTAGACAATGGAAAGCAAAACGGCGAGATACCCCGTCGTGGCTAAAATTAAAAGGATCCGTTGTTTTCTCATAGCATTAGTATATGAGACGTGAAAGCACTCCGACTCTCAATTGGTCTTCAACCTTCTTCAGGTCCTTAAGGTTCCAGAGGGCCTTAAGAAGCCGTTTCTTTTTCTCCTCACTCCCTATGACCCCCTTCACGAGGAGCGTATCGAGGCCTGTCGCCTCGAAGGCAACCTTGCCGAAATCGCCGGCGATGTCCCTGCCGGCAAGAAGTATCTCTGCTTTCTTCTCGAGGAGCTTTTTTCTAAGAAATGTCTGAGCCTCTTCACGGTTGACTTCGGAAAAGTGTTTCTTCGCGAAGCCGGCGGAGAAGGTCAGGGCGTCGTTGAGCGATATGAGGCTGGCGTTGAATGTGATATGGAATTTCAGAGGGTCGAAGAGGTCCGAGTCGAAGTAGTAGCTGATGAATTTATTTTTTGCCCTGTCTTTTTGCTCGATGAGGTCGAGCGCCTCCTCGTAGGATATGTATTTATCGGCGGCTATATCCCGGATACGGTCGGACATGTTCCTCACGACCTGTATGCTCAGAAGCCCGGGATAGTGTTCGAGGATGATATGAGCCCCGCCGCCGACGAAGACGATGTCGTGCTTCAGGGCAAAGTCGTAAATGCATGCGGAAAGAGCCAGTTTATAAAAGCTTTTTCGTGACAGAAGGTCTTTGGAACGCTGAAGCAGGGAAGGGCTTGGTTCGTCCTCGAGGCTCATGAGCAAAGCCTCGGACACCTCGGGATCACGGCCGATCTTATTGATGAATGCCTCATCGGCATAGACAAACCCGAGGGTGTCAGCAATGCGACGGGCAAACAAACTGCCAGCAGATCCGTAGGATCTTGAGACGGTTATCACCATCATAATGGGGCCATTGCTTCATAGCCTATCGCTTTTCGTCACATAAGGCAACAGGAAATTGCCCTGCTGGATACTTTTTTCTAACCCTTGGAATCTATGGGGGAAATACGGTGTGATAATCATTGTGAAACGAATTTAAGGAGAGGGTCTTTTCCCCCCGCGAGAGAGGGGGATGAAAGGATCGTTGAAGAGTCCCGCGCCCGGCAGATCATTCCGGTCGCCCGGTGTGGGGGAGAATGACGGAACACCCCCTTTTATTGGAGCCCGTCTATGTCCTTCGACTTTCCGATGACGACCAGTATCTCGCTGTCTTTTATCACGTAATTGGGAGGCACCATCCTTATTGTGTCTGTAAGCGTGTCTCTTATGGCAATGGCATTGATATTATGCTTGCTCCTGAGGTGCACCTCGGCGAGTGTTTTTCCGTGGAAGGCTACAGGCGGGGCGATCTCACCAATGATATAATCCTCCGCGAGGGGGATGTAGTCGAGAATGTTCGGGGTTATCAGGCTTTTTGCAACCTTGTTTGCCATCTCTTTTTCCGGGATGATAACCTCCGTCGCGCCAACGCTTTCCAGGACCTGTTTGTATTCGACGTTCGGTGCCTTGACTATAATGTTCCTTATCTTCAGCTGTTTCAGGTGGAGAGTTATCAGTGTGCTTGCCGCAAGATCTTCGCCGAAGGACACGACGACCACGTCGTTCTCCCTCAGGCCTAAGGATTCCAGGATATATTTCTCCAGGCCGTCGCTCACTATTGCCTTCGTAGCAAACTCAGCTATCTCCTGTACCACATCTTTATTCTTGTCGATGGCAATGACCTCTATACCGCTCTTGTAGAGTTCCTTTACCAGGTTGAAACCGAAGATCCCGATACCGATGACGACGACCCTTTTCATTTCTCCTCCTTAACCGACCATCACCGTTTCCTCGGCGTAGGCAATGCTTTTCTTTCGTGAGGCCAGCGTCAGCGCGAGGGCCAGCGTGAGGGGGCCGACCCGCCCTGCGAACATGAGAATTGTAATACCGAATTTCTGTATGCTGCTTAACTGCGATGTTACGCCCATCGACAGACCAGCGGTCGCGAAGGCGGAAACAGCTTCGAATAGATATTCCAGGAAAAAATGACGGGTTTTGTCCGGCGGCAAGGAAGAGGACTGGAAGAGAAGGAGAAAAGACGTGACGAGCACGACGGACAGAGCCGAGGCGAAGATTATGGAGATGGTTTTTGTGACTGTTTCCTGGGGAATGGTCCGGTTGAAGACATTGACGTGAATGCTTCCTTTGAGGCGGTTCCAGATAAGGAGAAAAAGTATCGCGAGGCTTGTAGTCTTAATTCCTCCCCCTGTCGATCCCGGGGAAGCCCCTATGAACATGAGGATCATAAGGATCAGAATCGATTCATTGGTCAGGGCGCCTATGTCGACAGTATTGAAGCCGCAGGTTCTCGCGGTAACCGATTGGAAGAGGGCAACGAGTACACGTGACTCTACCCCGAGGCCTTTCAGCAGATGGTCTTTCTCCAGAACGTACAAGAGTATTGCTCCCACCGCTATGAGGACGCAGGTAGTGATGACGACTATCCTGGTATGTACCGAAAGCCTTTTCTCCCGGTCTTTGTTGCGATCCAGCATCTCATGGATGACGACAAACCCGGCTCCACCCACGATGATGAGCGATATGATCGTCAGGTTAATACCCGGGTGGTCACGATAGGCCGTCAGGCTGTCGGAAAAGAGCGAGTATCCACAATTATTGAAAGCCGACAGGGCATGGTAGACCGCCCGCCAGGCTGCTGTGCCGGGGCTGGCCTCATCAACGAAGCACAGGAACAGTATCGCTGTTCCCGCCGCTTCGATAATAACGGTGTAGAGAATGACGGATTTGAGAATATGCAAGAAATCGATCCCCGGGGAATGGATGAGTGTTGATTGGACGATGTCCCTGCTCTTGGCTGAAATGCCGAGGCCCATCATTCCCAGGAACAGGACGGAGAACGTCGTGATGCCGAGGCCGCCCGCCTGCATGAGGAAAAGGGTTATGATCTGGCCGCTCAGGGACAGGTCCCTGCCAATGTCTATGACGGCGAGACCCGTGACACACACGGCTGATGTGGACGTGAAAAGGGCATCGACGAAACTGAGTCGCCCCTGCTGGGAGCTCGACGGAAGTGACAGCAATACCGTTCCGACGAGAATAATAAAAATAAACCCGAGGATAAATATGCGTGCGGGTGTAAGGCGCCGGGCAAGGTAAAGTCTTACCGGAAGGAAGGGATTAGTCGACATTTCATATGCCTGATGGGTGACATCCTACCTCACTGCAATGGCAAATTGCAACAGTTATGCGTGACAAGGGACTTCCCCTGCGGCGCCCCTTCCGCGATTACGCTGTAAAGAGAAATGCGTTGACAGAGGCTGCCACATCTTTTATATTGTGAGTCGAACGCACAAGCATAGTGATTGTATGACCTTCCTGGATGGCGGCGGGATCATGAAGACGATAGAATATGTTTTTATCCGTTTTGCCGGTTATGGTTCTCGTTTTGCCTCATCGAGCATCTCCTGTTTGCCCGCCACTGTTGCGGTCTCTGGTAATTCAAGGAAACCATCGGGTTCGATACCATTGAGCGATTGCCGTGTTTTGCGGCTCTTCAAGTTGTAAGCGCAAGGGTTTGGTCAGGAGGGAAATGCCAGATTGTTTGCCCGAGGAAATTTGATTGACAGCTTTTTTGGAATAAGTTTTAATGTAGTGAGTTCGGTTTCGCAAGTAAATTAATACAGAATGCGCATAAATATCGGTTTTAATAGTGAAGTAAAGGGTTTTTTAGAGATGGCGATAATGACGACATATAATAAATTTCCTTAGCTAAAGGGGAGTCATGGAAAAGATTTGCATAGTCAAACGGAGAAAGACGGCAGCGCAGACGGCACAGGATCCTGTTGTTGAGATTCATACAGCCCCGCCTGCCACAAATCCGGTTTGCGACCAGGAAGTCACCGAGATAGAGCAAATCCCCGAGGTATCGGCCCCCGCTCCCATGATAGGTTCGCCCGAGAGCTTCAATATCCAGGACGGAGATCATCTCATATTCAAGGAAGTGGCGGGAGAGGAAGAGCAGATCTTCTCCATCGAGCTCAGTCCCCAGCAATCGGAGGTGGTCCAGTCCATGAACTGCATAAAAGACCTCTTGAGCGGTAAGCATCATGGGGTGAAGATGTCCATGGAACAGACAGCCGACGGGAGCACGGCGTTCAATTTCCATTTCAAGCCTGTTTATACCACTCGCATGCTGAACCTTAATGACGTTTCAACAATGCTCCAGATAAGCAAGAGCATGCTCTACCGCCTGGTGAAGGAAAGGGAGATCAAAAGTTACAAGATAGGGAAACTCAGGCGGTTTCTCCTTGAAGATGTCGTGGATTACTTGAGCGGCAGTTTGCAGATGTAACGAAAGAACAATGACGCTGTGATGAGAATCAGCCAGGCAGTGCCTGTTTGCCTGACAGAAGGAGGATACAACACATGTACACCGACTACTGGGGCCTAAAAAAGCCGCCGTTCGATAATGTGCCAGACCCATCGATGTATGTCGATTCTCATCTTTCAGTAGAAAATACCGTAGCAGAGACGCTCTTTGCGATCGAGGAGGGAAATGAGTGCCTCACCGTGATCGTGGGCGATGTTGGCCTTGGCAAAACGTTGTCGCTGCGGCTTATTCTCGACTCGCTCGAACAGAGCAAGTACAAGATAGCTTTTGTAACAAACCCCGACATGTCCTTCGTGCAGATACTCCGTGAGATCATAGGCCAGCTAACGGGCAAGGAATGCGAGATCCGGGGCAAGACCGAGCTTCTTGAGGTTTTCAACAAATTGCTTTTTGAGACGGCCGATGAGGGCAAAAAGGTCCTTGTCTTCATTGACGAGGCAAATGCCATATCTCCGACGAACCTCGAAAGCCTGCGGCTTCTCACGAACATGCAGGACGATACGAGAAATCTCTTCACCATAGTCCTTGCAGGCCAGATGGAACTTGCAAAGAGGCTTGAGCATCCCAAGAGGGCCAACCTGTTCCAGCGAATAGGCACCTACAACAGGATCGAGAAGATGGAGAGCGAAGAGCTTGTAAGGAATTACGTCGGCACACGGTTGAAAATGGCTGGCGCAGCGAGGGATATATTTACGGATGACGCCATTCGCAGGCTTTATCAGTACTCCGAGAACGGAGTGCCCCGCCTTATCAACAAGATAGCAAAATTATGCCTTAAGGCGGGAGAGACGAATAATTTTGACGTCATTACCGGAGACGTTGTCCAGCAGATCGGTCAGCGTTTTCTGAAGATGACAGGCCCTGCGGTGCAGAAGAGAAGTCTTAAGGAGCGGCCGGCGAGGAAGGCAAAGGCAGCCCAGCTGCCTGACATAGAACCAGCTCCAGCCGGGATGACGCAACCACCGGAGAGGCCCGTGATGGCCGCACCTCCACCACCTCCACCGATAGGTGCGCCACCACCACCGGAGAGGCCCGTGATGGCTGCACCGCCGCCACCACCGCCGCCACCGCCACCGCCACCGCCACCGCCACCGCCACCGCCACCAGTATTGGAACGGCCGGCGTCCCCTACCGCGACGCCTTCGGCTCCGGGGGGCCAGTTTTTTGCCGGTCCCCCGATGTCGGGGAAAGAGCCTGTCCAGGAGGAGCTTGAGACAGTTCCTGAGGCAAAGGAAGAAACTGAGCCGGTGCGTGTTGAGGCTGAGCCGGAATCAGGACGGGAACTGAGATTCCAGAGAGAAGCTGAACCGGTAGTCGAAGAGACGACGCCGGAGCCGGAGCCCGAGGAAACATTCACGCCCGCCGAGGCAAAAGAAGGGATCATCGAGATGGCCGCACCGCCACCTCCACCTCCACCTCCACCTCCACCTCCACCTCCACCTCCACCTCCACCTCCACCTCCACCTCCACCTCCACCGCCACCGCCACCGCCACCGCCACCGCCACCGCCACCGCCACCGCCACCGCCACCGCCACCCGCGGAAGAGGCTGCTCATGTTCAGATACCCGTCGAAGGTGTCGCGGAAGAGGTCGAGACAGAGCCGGATGTGGTATCTGTCGCCGGGTGCAAGATCAAGATAGAGATACCTCCTCACATTGTGGAGCAGACAAGGGATACAGGTATCGATCAGAAGAGAAAGGTCGCGGGGGTCCTGGCCGCCCAGACACTCGAAAAGAATCCCCAGCTTACCGCTTCGCCGACGGTTGACCCCGTCTCCGTGTGGAGTGAAATACTGAGCGTCATCATGAAGAAATTGGAGGGATAGGAGAGGGCAATAACCAGGAGAAAAGCACTTCTTCAGCCCCGGTATTGGGGATTGATTATTGGTGCTTGGTCATCTGGTTATTGGTCTATAACTGTTCTTTCTTCCCTTGACCTGTGGAGCCGGATCATACCCAGCAATTGTTTTGCCTCCCGGTTGTTGGGGTTTACAGAAGCCACATACTGCAGTCTGCCTTTAATCCCTTCCAGCATGGCCGGGTCCGGATCGGAGCGGTATTGAAGATATTGCAGCCGGGCCAGGTTGTAATGAGCATCTTCCTGGTAGTTGTTGATAATGAGGGAATTGCTGTATGCAAATATGGCGTGGTCGATGCTTCCCAGCGTCTCGTAAATATACCCCAGGTAGTTCCATGCCGCAGTGTTGTCGCCGTTCAATTCGACGATACGCGCAAAGGCATCGAAAGCCTTCCTCGGCTCACCCTGTTGTATGTAAAGACGCCCGAGATTGAAGAGGGCCTTTAAATGATGGGGGTCGATGGCGAGGGTGTGCCCGTACGCCTCGATGGCTTCGTCAAACATGTCGTGCCGGTCATAGGTGGCTGCCAGGAAAAAATGGGGCTGAGCGGCGTTAGGGTCCACCTCGATGGCCTTCTTCCATAGATCGATGGCCCCGTTATAGTCGGCCTGTATCTCAGCGATGTTGGCGAGATTGACGAAGGCCTCCATGTGCCGCGGGTTGATCTTCAGCGCGTGTTCGTACATCTGCTTCGCGCTGCCGAAACGGTCCATTTTTTCATAGGCATAACCGAGATTGATATATGCCTCTATATTTTCGGGTTCAAGCTGGGCGACGCGGGCGAAATATTGCAGGGCCTTCTCGTATTGTTCCCGCTTGAGATGGATAAGTCCGAGGTTGACATATGCATCAGTGTAAGCGGGGTCGAGGTGTATGCACCTCCTGTATGCCTTGATGGCCTTGTCGACGGATTGTTCAAGCAGATGATAATGATAGGCTTCAAGAAACCATTGCTGAGCAGTCTTCTTTGGTGTTGCCATTCAATCTCCGGCCATTATCGCATAAGGCAACAAAACAGTAGCAAAAGCGGCGCTGGCGTGTCAAGACTAAAGCCCACACTGCAAGTTTCAAGAAACACAGGAGAATGACAATAGAACCACACCCGGGATAGGATTCTCCTGCCTGAAACGTGAAGAAGAAAGCCTTTCGTCCGGACGTCAGGCTTTCTTCTTGAGGATCAGAGATCCGAACGCTCCCAGCAGTGAGACCCCTGCGGAAAGGAGGAATGCGTAAGTGAAGGTCCCCGTGGTGTCCTTTATGTAGCCTCCCGCCAGCGGGCCCAGGGCCTGACCTATGCCGAAGAATAGAGTTATGAAGCCGAGACCGGCAGGAGCGAGGCGGCCGCCCACGGCGTCTCCCGATGCCGCGGCCATGATGGTGGGGATAGAAAAGGCGGCTACGCCGAAGATCACCGCCGATACGTAGAAGCCCGTGGTGTCCCTCCAGAAGGCGAAGATGAGGTAGGACAGAGCAAGGGTGAGGTAGGCGATCATGGATCCGTACCTTCTCCCGAGCACGTCGGATATCCAGCCATATATGACGCCGCAGAATATGCTGAAGATACCGAGTACGGCAAAGATCCTTCCCGCCGAGATTGAGCTTACCCCCATCTCCCTGGTGAGGAAAGCGACGAAAAAGGTGAGATAGATAATATAGGAGAATCCATACATGAAATAGACCACTCCCAGTTTCCAGATCTCCGATTCCACGACAACGTCCTTGAAGGCCGAAAAGAGGGTGACCTTCGGGCCGCCTTTTTGCTCTTCGACGCCCCCGTACATGGAAAGACTTTTTTCGGAAGGGCTGTTTCTCAGGAAGGCATAGCAGACGAAAGCGAGAACGAAGACCGCTATCCCCAGGAAATACCATGCGTAGCGCCACCCGTCTTTTCCAAAAGCCGAGATAATGGGAGGGAGGATTATCCCCGAGAGGAAAAGCCCCGTGCCTATGCCGCCGGATACTATCCCCGTTGCAAGTCCTCTTTTTTGCGCGATGAACCAGGCGGCCGGCAGGGCCATGATTGGAACGTAGCTTCCCCCGTTACCCAGCCCGGCTATAAGCCTCATTACAAAAGCGAAGGAAAAAGAATCGGCAAAACCTGTAAGGAAAAGGCTTACTCCGATCACAAGAAGGGAGAAGAAAACGACCCGCCTCACTCCAAAGCGGGCGGCGAGAAAGCCGCCTATTATGGCGAGACTGAGATAGCCGATGAAATTACCCGTCGCGATGGATCCAAGCTGCGTGTAATTGAGCATAAGGCCGTCTTTCATGGGCGGCAGAATGACCGAATAGGACATCCTGCCGAAGCCATGGGCCAGAATAGTGACGAGTGCACCGGTGAAAGCGATGATCCATGCGTAATGCACCATTAT